>NZ_JAQJCQ010000009.1:0-198006 GCF_038442435.1 Xanthomonas protegens
CCCGGGGGGGGGGGGGTGGGGGGGGGGGGGGGGACCCCGCCGCGCGGGGGGTCCCGGGGCCCCCCGGCGGGGCCCCCCCCCGCTCCTACGGCGCGTTTCCCACCGTTCGCGGATGCGCGCTTCAGTCGCGCTCCGGCCGCAGCAGCCAGCGCAGATGCGCCTTGAGCTGGCGGCCGTGCTGGTGGAACCAGGTGCGCTCGGCGCGCCAGTCGGGGAAGCGCGTTTCCACTTCGTGCCAGAACGCCGGCGAGTGGTTGGCCTGGATCAGGTGGCAGAGTTCGTGCACCAGCACGTACTCGAACGCCGAGGGCCGACCCAGCACCAGCGCCAGATCCAGCGCCATGCTGCCGTCGGGCGCCAGCGAGCCCCACTGCGAGGACATGACCTTGTAGCGCACCGCACGCGGGGCGCGCGGCAGCGACGGCAGGTACTGCGGCAGCCAGCGGCCGACGTCGGCGCGGGCCTGGGCTTCGTAGAAATCGCGCAGCGCGCGGCGCAGCGCCGCGTCGCCGCCGCGTGGCGGCAGGTGCAGGTGGGCCACGCCGTCGGCGACCTCGATGCGCGCGTAGCGGGCGTCGTGCCAGGTCACCGGCAGCGACTGCCCGCGCAGCGGCAGTTCGCCGGCCTCGCCCGGGCGCAGCGGCGTCAGCGTCTCGGCGGCGACATAGCGCGACAGCTGCTGCGCCAGCCACTGCCGGTTCTCCAGCAGGAAGCGCTCGCCGGCGACCAGGCTGGCGCGCAGCGGCAGGGTCAGCCGCGCGCCGCGTTCGTCCACGCTGAGCTTGATGCGCCGCGCGCGCGGATCGCGCACGCGCAGCACCTCGACCTCGCGCTCGTCCAGGCGGAAGCGGACGAGGTCGCGTTCGACGGCCGCCGGGGGCGGCGCGATCAGGCGACGGAGCAGATCGGGCATGGGCACAGCATACCGCCCGCGCGGGTGCGCACGGTGACAGCCGCGTGCGGCCGCCTGCGCCGCGGCATCAGTCGGCCTTGCTCAGCTTCAGCGCCTCTTCCAGCAACAGGAACAGGCGCCGCACTTCGGCGCTCATCAGCGCGAAGCGCGCGTCCAGTTCGGCGCGCACGCCGTCCTGGTCGGCGTGTTCGAGCTGGTCCAGCGCACCGTCGAGGAACTTCAGCTTGCGGATCACCAGATCGTCGCCGAGCACGAAGGACACGTGGTCGTCGAGCACCAGCGCCAGCTTGGTGACCTGCTTGCCGGCTTCCAGGTGCTTGTCGATCTCATCGCAGCGCAGTTCCTGATGCTGGCACTTGACCACCGCGCCGCCCTCGATCGGATCCTTCATCTCGCACTCTTCGCCCAGGCTCAGGCCTTCGGGCAGCGGCTCGCCGGCGATCCAGCCGGTCAGGATCGAGCGCGGCGCCACTTCGGCGTTGAGCGGCAACGCCGGGAAGCTGCCGAGCAGGCCGCGGATCTCCGACATCACGTTCTCGCCGGTCTTGCGGCTGGACGTATCCACGGCGACGTAGCCGTGCTGCAGGTCGAGCATGGCATCGGTGCGCGAGGACTTGACGAAGGCGCGCGGCAGCAGTTCATGGATCAGGTCGTCCTTGAGCCGCTTGCGTGCGCGGCCGCCGGGGCGCCGGCCTTCCTTCTCCTCGATCTCGGCGACCTTGCGCGCGAGCAGGTCGTTGACCACCGAGCCGGGCAGGATCTTGTCCTCGCCGCCGACGGTCAGCCACAGGAAATCGGCGATGCGGTGCGACAGCGCTTCCTGCTCGTCGCGGCCGAACGGGGAGATGAAGCCGCGCGAGCTCATTTCCAGCGGGCCGACCGACTTGAGCTGGGCCTCCGGCAGGAGCGTTTCGACCTCGAAAAAATCTAGCGTGGTGGGGAAGCGGAACAGGGTCAGATTGCGAAAGAACATCGAGCATCCAGCGGAAGGAAACGGAACGGTCCGGCGGCACGCGCCGGGGAGCGGCGGCCATTGTCGCATCGCGCCCGCCCCGGTACCGCATCGGGCGGTTCAGCGAGATGGATCAGCCCGGCGGGTCGTCCGCCCAGGCGCCGGCCGCGGCCGTGGCCGCGCCGCCGAGCGCGGCGAAGTCGAACAGCGCGCGGTCGGCCAGCTGCGCGGGATGCACGTTGCCCAGCGCGCGGGCGATCTGCTCCACCCGCCCGGGATGCTCCCGGTCCCACTGCTGCAGCAGTTGGCCGACCTGGCGGCGCTGCAGGGTTTCCTGGCTGCCGCACAGTGTGCAGGGGATCAGCGGGAAGGCCTGCGCCTGCGCGTAGGCGGCGATGTCGTCCTCGCGCACGTAGGCCAGCGGCCGGATCACCACGTGGCGGCCATCGTCGCTGCGCAGCACCGGCGCCATCGCCGCGAGCTTGGCGTGGAAGAACAGGTTCATGAAGAACGTGGCGACGATGTCGTCGCGGTGGTGGCCCAGCGCGATCTTGGTGATGCCGTGCTCCGCCGCGTAGCGGTACAGCGCGCCGCGGCGCAGCCGCGAGCAAAGCGAACACAGGGTCTTGCCCTCGGGCACCACGCGGGTGACCACCGAATAGGTGTCCTGCTCGATCACATGCCAGGGCACGCCACGCTGGCGCAGGTAGGCAGGCAGCACGTCGGCGGGAAAGCCCGGCTGCTTCTGGTCCAGGTTCACCGCCACCAGCTCGAACGGCACCGGCGCCTTGCGCTGCAACTGCAGCAGGATGTCCAGCAGGGTGTAGCTGTCCTTGCCGCCGGACAGGCACACCATGACCTTGTCGCCGGCGCCGATCATGCCGAAATCGGCGATCGCCTGGCCGACTTGCCGGCACAGGCGCTTGCCCAGCGCCACGGTGTTGCGGGCGGCGGGCGGTGCGGGATCGGCGAGCGGGTGCAGCGGCGGCAGGGGCAGGGGCGAGGTCATCGGCGGTAGTGTAGTCGGCGGCTCGGACCGCCGTGATTGTGAAGCTGACGTTGAAGCCGCGCTTTATCGCCCCTGTTGCCTGCGAGGATCGGGACAAGCGCCGCGCCCCGTATACCGATCCTCCTCGGCCATGCCGCCAGGAGACCAAGGCCGTACACTCGCCACTGGTCACGGATGCAGGGTCGCCCCATGTTCAAGAACCTCATTCCCAAGATCTTCTACGAGCGCATGCAGGACGGGTTGGCGTTCTTCGTCGATGGCCTGGGATTCCAGGTGCTGTACCAGGACGCCACGATGGCGGTGATCGCACGCGACGGCGCCAAGGCCTATCTGGTGGAAAACGCCGAGTGGGCGGCGAAGGACCGGCCGGAGCTGGGCATCGAGACCGACAGCATCGACACGATCTATGCGGAGTTGTCCGCACGTGCGCCGCAGTGGCTGCATCCCAACGCCCGCACCGTCGCGCTCAAGCCCTGGGGCGCACGCGAATTCGCGATGCTGGACCCCTCCACGGTGTGCGTGTTGTTCCGCGAGTGGCCGGCGCAGGAGTGAGGGCGCGCGGGTGGATGCCATGTGCTTCAGGTCCGTTCATCGTACCGGCGCGTGGTAGACCTCAGACAGGGAGGCCTTGTACTCGGCGATCGGCGGCAGGCCCATCGTCGCGCGGCGCGCATCCAGGCCGTCGATGTCCTGGGTCCTGTCCAGGACCATCGTGCCGTCCGGCTCGGTTTTGAACTGCGTACCGTAGAGCTGCGGCTTGCCTTGGTGCAGCAGCACGCGATCCTGCAGCATCGCCACGTCGGAAGGATCCGCCTCCTTCTGCGCCACGGCGGCCTGCATCAACGCCAGGACCTGCTCCTGGAAGGCTGGGTCCAGGGTGGCGTGCTGGGCGATCAGGAACGCGGCCTTGGATCCGTCTACGCCCACCGACGTGCGCGTAGGCCATCCCTTCTTCGCCACCATGGTCTTCAGCCAGGCGGTGTTGTCCTGGTCCACCGCTACCGTCTGCTGCCAGGACGCGGGAGTGTTTCCCTCGTCGATGGCCTTCTGTCGGACAGCCTGATCCTTCTCGACACGCGCCAGTAGCGCCTGCCGCAGTGGCTGGTCGAAGCGTGCCTGGCGTGCGGCATCGAGCGTCTCGGCACGGGCGAGCAGCGATGGCCACGTCGGTAAGGTGCGCAGCCGGTTCAGGCCGGGTCGATCCTTGTGCATGAGTTCCTGTACATCGATGCGGCCTTGCGCAAGTCGCGCGTCGAGTACCGCCACGGCCGCATCCGTTCGCCCGGCAGCGGCCAGGCATTCGACGTAGAACAGATCCCCGCCGCTCGGCAGGCCGGCCGGCGCTGCGTCGATGCGCGCCAAGGTGTCGGCGCACGTGCCGTAGTCCTTCGCATCGTATGCCGCAAGCGCATCATTCAACCGCGCAGGCTCTGCTGCGGAGACCGGCGCCGCCATCGCGGCCAGCAATGCGACAAACAGCGCGTATCCCTGGGGCATATCCGATTCACTCTGGCGTGGCCGCGCCGCGCGCAGCCTGGGCGGACAGTAGCGCAGTCCGGTCTCACTGGCAGCACGCGGTTGCGACTGCGCCCGGGCCGCGGCGGGAGCGTCCCGTTGGGGACCTGGCGGGTCACACTATGCACACACCGGTTGCCTACCCCGACCACGCCGGTCCCTCCCACATCCCGCGGAATCGCGCATGCGCAAGAAACACGATCTGCCGGAGAAGCCCTGCCTGCACTGCGGCAGGCCGTTCCGCTGGCGGAAGAAGTGGGAGAAGGTCTGGGACGAGGTGAAATATTGTTCCGACCGTTGTCGCGGCGAACGCAAACGCGTGCGCGCGCCGGAGGCGCCATGAGCCGGGTCGCGCGCTGGCGCGCCGCATGCCCGCGGGCGTGCCACGCTGCATGAGTCCTGCCTCGTCCACTGCCCACACCCTGCGCCTGGTGCTGGGCGACCAGCTCGATCCCGAACACGCCTGGTTCGACGTGCGCGATCCCGGCGTGGTCTATGTGCTGATGGAAGTGCGCCAGGAGACCGACTACGTCCTGCACCATGCGCAGAAGATCCTGGCGGTGTTCGCCGCGATGCGCGACTTTGCCCGCCAGTTGCGGGCGGCGGGCCACCGCGTGCGCTACGTGGCGATCGACGACGCCAGCAACCGCCAGTCCATACCGGCCAATCTGGGTGCGCTGATGGCGCACTACGGTGCGCGGCGCCTGCAGTATCAGGAACCTGACGAATGGCGCCTGGACCAGCAACTGCGGCAGTGGGGCGCGACGCAGGCCTTCGCCACCGAGGCGATGGACAGCGCGCACTTCTACACGCGTCGCAACGAAGTGGCGGACTTTTTCCGCGGGCGTGGGCAGTGGCTGATGGAGCATTTCTACCGGCACATGCGCAAGCGCTACCGGATCCTGCTGGCGGATGACGGTACGCCTGAGGGCGGGCAGTGGAACTACGACCACGACAATCGCCAGCCCTGGCCCGGCGATCCACCGCCGCCGCCGGATACGCGCCCGACCCATGATCACCGCGCGCTGTGGGCCAGCATCCAGGCCGCCGGCGTGGACAGTTTTGGTCGGCCGCAGGCAGCGGCGGTGCGCTGGCCGCTGAACCGGGCCGAGGCGCTGGGCTGCCTCGATCGGTTCATCGCCGATGCGCTGCCGCATTTCGGTCGCTACGAGGATGCGATGAGCACGCGCAGTCCGCGCCTGTTCCATTCGCAGCTTTCCTTCGCCCTCAACACCAAGATGCTGCGGCCGCAGGAACTGGTGCAGCGCGCGCTGGCGGCCTATGGCGCCGGCGCGGCGCCACTGCCGGCGGTGGAGGGCTTCGTGCGGCAGATCCTGGGCTGGCGCGAGTACGTCCGCGGCATCTACTGGGCGCACATGCCAGGCTATGAAGCGCGCAATGCGCTCGGCCACGACGCGCCGCTGCCGGCCTGGTTCTGGACCGGCGACACGCACATGCGCTGCCTGCACCACGCTATCGGCCAATCGCTGCAGGACGCGTACGCGCACCATATCCAGCGGCTCATGGTGATCGGCAACTTCGCCCTGCTCGCCGGCCTGGACCCGGCGGCGGTGCATCGCTGGTACCTGGGCGTCTACGTCGATGCGTTCGAGTGGGTCGAACTGCCCAACACCGTGGGCATGAGCCAGTTCGCCGACGGCGGCCTGCTCGCGACCAAGCCCTACGTCAGCAGCGCGGCCTACATCGACCGCATGAGCGATTACTGCCAGGGCTGCCGCTACGACCGCAAGCAGAAGACCGGCGCGCGTGCCTGTCCCTACAACGCGCTGTACTGGGACTTCTTCGTCCGGCACCAGGACACGCTGGGGCGCAATCGCCGCCTGGACATGGTCTACCGCCAGCTCGGCAAGCTGCCGGCCACGCAACTGCAGGCCCTGCGCGCGCAGGCGCAGCAGTTGCGCGAAGGTCTGGACACGCTGTAGCGCGGGCCAGGCGCCTCGCACGCATCCGCAGCGGCCGGATGCGCTGCGGGAACGTGCCCTGCGACGCACCCAAAGCGTGCCGCGCGCCGCGCATCGACACGCTGTCGCATGCGCGGCGCACGCAATCGCGCGATCTGCTACCTGCGTTCTGGCCGATCGACACGCGCTCAAGCACCCTATGCCGCCGGTCGGCGCAGGCCGCCGGTTGCACTCGAGGTGTCAGCGACGTGGATGACAGTTGGATGACTGTCGCGCGTCGTGTTGTTCCCCCGCAACCCTATCGAGCATGATCATGACCACGACGTTCTCCCTCACCACCAGCGCACGCGCGCTGGGTGTCCTCGCTCTCATGACCGCCGCCACGGCGATCGCCGCCGTCCCCGCGGCGCCGCAATGCAGCGTGCCGCAGGCCTGGGCGCTGCCGACCGCGACCACGGTGGTCGGCACCGGCACGCAGGCCAGTTGCACCGCCAGCGCGCTGGCCTCCGCCGTCGCGCAGGGCGGCTACATCACCTTCAACTGCGGCAGCAAGCCGACCAGCATCGCCGTCGCGCGTTCGATCACCATCGCGGCGACGACGCCCACGGTGATCGACGGCCAGGGCAAGATCACCCTGGATGGCCGCCAGTCCGCCCGCATCCTGCTGGTCAACGCCGGCAGCGCGCTGTCGGTGCGCAACCTGAAACTGCAGAACGGCAGCTCCGTGCAGCCGGCATCGAACCAGGCCTACGACCCGGGCACCTGGGGTGGCGGCGCGATCAAGGTCGGTTACCGCGGCAAGCTGGAAGTCATCAACAGCCAGTTCCTGGCCAACCGCAGCAGCATCGGTGGCGGCGCCATCTTCGCCGGCAGCGATGCCGAGGTGACCATCGTCCGCAGCGGCTTCTACAAGAACAGCTCCTGGCTCGGCGGCGCGCTGTACACCCAGCTCAGCCGGCTCACCATCGTCGGCTCGGAATTCGCCAACAACCAGGCGATCAATGCGCCGCAGGGCTTCCCCGATGCCGGCAACTTCGGCGGCGGCGGTGCGATCGACACCGACGGCGCATCGCTGGCCGGCTATCTCAAGGGTGGCGTCGGCAGTGGCGGCACGCTGGCGGTGTGCGGCACCGTGGTCCGCAACAACGTCGCCGCCAACGGCTCCGGCGGCGCCACGTTGTGGGCGTACGCGCCGGACACCATCGACGTGAAGTACTCCACCTTCGCCAACAACGTCGCCACCGGTGGCCCCGGCGGCGGCGCGCGCATCAGCATGGGCTTCACCGACACCTCGCATGCCGGCACCGCCATCACTACGCCGGGCACCATCAACGTCGCCGAGACCAGCTTCCTGTCCAACAAGGCCCAACAGGGCAACGCCGGCGCGCTGTACCTGGATTGCTACGGTGCCTGCGACGTCAGCAACAGCACCTTCTACGGCAACTATGCGAAAGGCGTGGGCGCGGCCATCCAGCATGTCGGCTGGCAGCCGGCGAACGGCGACCAGGGCAGCCCCAGCGTGCGCTTCAACAACGTCACCTTCGCCGAGAACACGCCGTGGGTGACGCTGTTCGGCGACAAGTTCGACCTCCGCAACAGCATCCTGTACTCCAAGACCGAGCGCGTGTTCTGCAACAACCAGAGCAGCACCGGCAACAACCTCATCGAGTACTCGGCCAAGGGCGCAGTCTGGCCGAACGCCTGCCTGGCCGCGGGCAACGTGAAAGCGGCCGATCCGCTGCTGTCGGCCCCGGCCAGCAACGGCGGGCCGACCCTCACCCAGCTGCCTGCGGCCAACAGCCCGGCGCTGAATGCCGGCAGCAACTGCGCCGCCATCGACCAGCGCGGCAATCCCCGCAATACCGCCGTGTGCGATCTCGGCGCGGTGGAGGTCAGGTAGCAGATTCACCGTCATCGCGTGCATGGCACCGCGCGGTCGCGCCGGCTTGGCCGGTGCGACTGCGCGTCCGTCGCCGGGATGAGGAGCCTGTGCGGCGACGTCGCTTGCCGCGCGGATGCGGCACTACGGCACCGGGCGGCGCGACTGTGCCGTCATGCCGCACCACGCGCCGCAGACCAGTCCTCGCTGCATCCGGCCGCCACGTCGAGCGATCACGCCGCGACTGTGCGCTCTACATGCGCCGCCGCTCGTCCGGTGCGCCTGACGATGTGCGCCAGGCGGCGGCCGACGCCGCGCAGACCTCACCGTTGCAGGCATGACGTGCGTCGCGATGTGCGCCAACAACGCCGTTCGCGCCTGACGTGCGGGCTGCGGACGATACGGTGGCGTATCTGCTTTCCTGGGCATCGGCGGTGCCGCACGGTGATGCGACGCCACCGACGTCTGCGCCTGCGACTTTCCGGATTTGGGACCTGGGTCGCTCGCTTGGGGTCAAGTTCGCGGGGCCGATACCGATAGAGGTACCCCCCCCTCGCGAGTCCCCCCCACGATGCACTTCTTTCACTCCTTCAAGGTGAGTCAGCGCCTTGCGCTGTCGTTCGGCCTGCTGATCGTACTGCTTGGCGCTTCCTCTACCTTGGCGCTCTACCAGTTCCACAACGTGCGCCAGGCGGTCGACAAGATCGTCCACGAGAACAACCTGAAGACCGAACTGCTGTACACCATGCTGCGCAACAATATGAGCGCGGAGCGCTACCTGCGCGACATGATGCTGTCGCCGGCCGACGAGCGCCCGGCGCTCGCCGCGAAGATCCAGGAGATCCGCGTCGACAACGATCGCCGTCGCAAGGCCCTGGATGCCCTGCCGGGCACCGCCGAAGGCCTGGCCATGCGCAAGCAGATCCATGACGCGCAGGCGGCCGCACGGTCGGTCAACAGCCGGGTGCTGGCGCTGGCCAGTTCCGGCGAGATCGAGGCGGCCAAGCAACTGCTGTACGGCGATGCCGCGCCGTTGCTGGCGCGGCGCGTGGAGGTGATCCAGAACGCGGTCGATCTGCAGATCCGGCAGAACGCGCTCAGCTCCGAGCAGATTCAGGCGGCCCTGGTCTTCAGCAATCGTGCCCTGATCGGGTTTGGCCTGCTGGCGGCGGTGCTCGGCGCGACCTTGAGCGTGCTGATCACCCGCAGCCTGGCCGGGCCGCTCGGGCGCGCGACGGAGATCGCCGAATCCATCGCCCAGGGCCGGCTGGATCATCGGATCCCGCCGCAGCCCAAGGACGAGACCGGCCGCCTGCTGACCAGCATGGACCGCATGCAGGCGCAGCTGCAGGCGGTGATGGCGGCGCAGTCGCAGGTGGCCAGGCACCATGAGCGCGGCGACGTCAGCCAGCGCATGGACGAGCAGGCGTTTCCCGGCGAATACGCACGCATGGTGCGGGAGAGCAATGCGTTGCTCGACATGCACGTGAGCCTCCAGCAGCGCCTGCTCGAGATCATGGGACGCTATGCGATCGGCGATCTGTCGCAGGACATGGATCGCCTGCCCGGCGAGCAGGCCGCGCTCACCGAGACCATGGACCAGGTCAAGCGCAATCTGTCGGCGATGAATGCCGAGATCGGGCAACTGGTCGACGCCGCGGCCGCCGGCGATTTCGCCGTGCGCGGCGACACCGCGCGCTTCCAGTACGACTTCCGCAACATGGTCGAGGGCTTGAACCAGTTGATGGCGACCACCGACGGTAATCTGCAGGCGCTGTCCAAACTGCTGCAGGACATCGCCAGCGGCGACCTGACCACGCGCATGGAGGGGCAGTTCCAGGGCGTGTTCGCGCAGATGCGCGAGGATGCCGATGCCACCGTGGCCCAGCTGACCGGGATCGTCGGCCGCATCCAGCATGCGTCCGGGCAGATCACCGGCGCCGCCGGCGAGATCGCCGCCGGCAACACCGATCTGTCGCGCCGCACCGAGCAGCAGGCCGCCAGCCTGGAGGAAACCGCTGCCTCGATGGAGGAACTGACCTCCACCGTGCGCCAGAATGCCGAACGCGCCAGCCAGGCCAACCAATTGGCCATCGGCGCGACCGCGGTGGCGTCGCAAGGCGGCGCGGTGGTGGCCCAGGTCATCGACACGATGAACGGCATCCAGACCTCGTCCAGGCGGATCGCCGACATCATCGGCGTGATCGACGGCATCGCTTTCCAGACCAACATCCTCGCGCTCAACGCCGCGGTGGAGGCGGCGCGCGCCGGTGAGCAGGGCCGCGGTTTTGCCGTGGTCGCCAGCGAAGTGCGGGTGCTGGCGCAGCGCTCGGCCGAGGCCGCCAAGGAGATCAAGCAGCTGATCGACGAGTCGGTGAGCAAGGTGGACGCAGGCTCGTTGCTGGTCAACAGCGCCGGCAGCACCATGCACGAGATCGTGGTCAGCGTGCAGCGCGTGACCGACTTCATGACCGAGATCTCGGCCGCCTCACAGGAGCAGTCGAGCGGCATCGAACAGGTCACCCAGACCATCACCCACATGGACCAGGCCACCCAGCAGAACGCCGCCCTGGTCGAAGAAGCCTCGGCGGCGGCCCAGGCGATGGAGGAGCAGGCGATCCAGCTCAGCGAAGCGGTGAAGGTGTTCGTCCTGGCCGGCGGCAACGGCGACCTGGCGGCGCGGAGCCAGGCCAAGCCCATGGGCACGGCCGGTACCTCGGCCTCCCGGCGTGGTTCGCGGCAGGTGGCACCGTTGCTGGTCGAACACGCCTGCTAAGGACGTCGAGACGGCGCGCGCTGCTGACCGCAGCGCGCTCGCCACGCCTCTTCCCGCGTTCCCCGGGGAGAAGCGTGCACGGCGTAGGTTCGCAGGAGCGCGGCCCATGGTCGCGAATGCTGTTTCATGGAAACCCCGTTGCCCGTCGGGCCTTTATCGCCTGCTGTTCCGTCGTGTGCAGCGTCGCTGGTGCGCCAGCGCGAGTGCAAGACGAGGCCAGGCAGGCCTCTGGTAGCCGGAACGCGCCTGCATCAACAGTCAGCCAGTGCGTCGGCGCCCGCGCCTGCCGGCGCCTGCAAAGCACGCGGGCGATGCGCGGATCCACCACAACGCAGAGACCTCCTGTGACCACTCCCGGGGCGCTGCAGCGACTGCTGACGTGTGGAATGATGGAGGTTCCCCGAAAGCGCGCAGATGCTGCCATGAACGAATCCGACGCCTACGTGTACGACGAGATCCGCAAGTGGGTCTGGTCCGGGTTCTACTCCCAGGACGAGATCCAGGAGATGATCGAGGACATCCTCGAAGACGACTGCGACGAGGCCATGCTGCGCGCCTCGGTCGCCAGCCAGTGGCAGGCCAAGCAGCAGGCAGAACAGACCTGGCCGGCGCAGACCGATTGCGACCGGCTGGATGCGCTGTTCGAGCAACTGCACGTGTCAGGCATCTGCGCGCTGGCCAATGCCGGCTACACCATGTCCGATGGCCACGTCGAAGTGAACCAGGCGGTGGCCGACACGCCGGACAGGCGCTACCACGGTTACTGCTTCTATCACGGCCAGGACATGGAGCGTGCCATCGACGGCGCTGGGCTGATGCTGGCCTTCGGCGATCTCGAAGGACGCGAGGAGGCGGATCTGGCGGTCGGCCAGCAGGTCGCCGCGGCGTTGCGTGCGGCCGGCTTCACCGTGGACTGGGACGGCACGCCGCGCAAGCGCATCGATCTGCCCGGCTTCGTCTGGCAGCGTCGCGCCGACTGGGAGTGACGTTCCAGCGCGGCGTGGGCAGCGGCAGGCTGCGAGACGCCGATGCCCTGGCTACAATCGCGTGCTCATGTCTGAGCGCGCCACGATGCGTGGAAGACGTTTGACGGAGAGGCGTTTCATGGAGCGGATGCTGTATCGCAATCGCCGCGGGTCGCGGCACGTAGCCGGCAGGCGCCTGGCGCCGCGCACGGCCCTGCTGCTGGCCACCACGCTGCTGGCAGCCTGTGCCGGCGCGCAGTCTTCTTCCCCCTCGATCACCCCTGCACACACGGAGCGGACCATGTCGGAGATGACGCCAGAGCACCTGGCACAAGGCGTAGTACGGTTGATCCTGGCGATCGGCGGCAGGCAGGACCTGGTCGCCGCGCAGGTGGCGGCGCAGACCGGTCTGCAGGTCGATGACGAGGGCGGGCATGCGTTCAGCGCGTCCGGCACGCTCGCCGGCGGTGGCGGCTACACGCTGGAATCGGTCGCCGATGCCGACGCTGCGCCGCCGTCGCGGCTGGACCTGCGCTTCACCCCCGCGCCGGGCGCGGCGCCGTCGCAGTGCACGCAATCGCTGGCCGGGTATCGCCAGGCGCTGGTCGCGGCCGGCTTCGTGCCGCGCTGGATTGCGCCGCCGCGCCAGGGCAGCGCCGGCCGTTGGCATTTCGAACGCGGCGCGGTCGCCGTGTACGCCTTCCTCGGCAAGGACGCTGGCGAACACGATGCGCAGGCGTGCGTGGAGATGCTGCAGATCCTGGTCGACGCCTGAGGAGAGCGGAGATGGCACACGACGACGAACGCCTGAAGGGCATGGTCGACACCTTCGCGCAGGCGCATCCGAAGGAAGGCCAGGCGCTGCGGCAGATGCTGGACAACACGCCGGAGTTGCGCTCGCGGGTAGAGCAGGCGATCGGGCAACAGCAGCTGTCCGGCTTCGCGCCCAGTCCCGAGGCGGGCACCGGATCGTACAGCCCGCGCACCGGCCAGATCGAGTTGCCGATGGACGTGCTGGCCACGGCGAAGATGAACGCACCGCGCGACGATTCGGCCAACACCGCCCGCATCGTGCTGGGCCACGAGATCGGCCATGCGATCAACAAGGCCGCCATCGACCGCAGCGATGCCGCGTTCGCGGCCAAGGTCGACGGCATCGCCGCCTCGCCCTCGCCGCACGACTACACCGCCACGCTCCAGGCCTACGGGCAGGAGCAACGCACGCGCGAGGCCAAGGACGAGATCGCCGGGGTCAACACGCTGGCCGACTACGTCACCCGCACCAATCCCAAGGCCACGCTCAAGGACCTGTACAACGCCAGCAGCGAGATGGCGAGCTACATCGACAAGCAGGGCGTGGGCAGCAAGGCCACCTACACCGCAAAGGAGGGGCTGAGCTTCGGCAAGGACCTGAAGATCGACGCCGACAATCCCCGCAACGTGGAGGCGATGGGCAAGCTGTTCTACGACGCGCGCGGCTATCCGCAGAACTATGGCGAGCGCGCGCTGGCGCAGATCGCCAATGCCGAGGACCGGGCGCAGGCGCAGCACCCCGAGCGCACGCCGCCGGCGGTGCATGCCGACCTGAAGGCAGTCGGCATTGATGCCGCGCAGGTGCCGCGCGACCTGCTGCCGGCAGGATTTCGCGACGGGCCCGCACCGGCGCCAGCGCCCGCGCCGGCACAGCAGCCCGAGCCGCAGGCGCAGCCGCCCGCGCCGCGCGCCGGCGAGCCGGCCGCCGCGCCGGGTGCCGCCGACCGCGCCCTGCACGAGCGGGTCCGCAGCGGCGTGGCCCAGGCCGAACAGGCGATCGGCAAGGGTTGGGACGACAACAGCGAGCGCATGACCGCCAGCCTGACCTTGCTGGCCAGGCAGAACGGCTTCAGCGAGCGCGATCAGCTGGCAGTGGGCTTCAACCGGCCCACCGCCGCGCACCAGGGCGGCGAACTGGCGTTCGTGTACCGCAATGGCGGCGACGTTTCGCCCGATCCCTACGCCAACCGCGCGCACATGCCGACCAGCGAGGCGATCGCGCGACCGGCGCAGGAGACCTACCAGCAGCTGCAGCAACTGGGCGCGCAGCAGGGCCAGGCGCAGCGCCAGGCGCAGGAGCAGGAACAGGCGCTGCAGGCCTCGCAACAGGGCCCGACGCGGACCGATCCGCCGCAGGTGCTGAGCCGCTGAGCGCAGTGGCCGGCGGGACGCGCCCAGCGCCCGCTGCTGTTGCGTTGCGCCATGGTCGCGGCAGGCCGCGGCCATGGCATGCGCTTCGCGCCACCTCCGCCGAGGCGCAAGCGCGGCGCTACGGCGCGTGGAGTCGCGCCTGGATTACGGCTGCCAGACCAGGTTCTGGGTCTTCGGATCGGCGGTGACCTTGTCGACCTTGCCGGCGCCGTCGAAGGACACCTGGAACTCGTTGAAGCTGTCGAGCCAGTAGCGCCACAGCGGCGCGTCCAGGCTCGGGTTCTCGCTGGTGATCGGATAGCCCAGCGCCATCAGCACCTGCTCACGGGTCATGCCCTTGGTCACGCGGTTGGCGGCGATCGCCTCGCGGATCTTCGGCGGGTAGGCCGCCAGCGTCGGCGTGGGATCCTGCGCAACCACGTAGCGTTGGGCGAAGGCGTCGTTGCCCAGGTCGCGGCTGTAGTCGTTGCCGATCGACTGCTTCTTGCCGTCGATCAGCACATTGACCCGGTAGCGGCCGTAGCCGGTCACCTGCACCGGCGTGCCGGCCGGGATCACCCGCTTGCCGTCTTCGGCGTAGTTGCTGTCGCTGATCCAGCTGCCGTCGCTGCGCATGTTGCAGCACAGGAAACCGGAGAACTTGGGATCGGCCGCCGCGGCCAGGTGCGGCAGGGCCGCCGCCAGGGCGAGGGCGAGAACGAACGGGGAACGGAACGAACGCATGGCTGACTCCTTTCGGCGCGGCGATCCTGCCGCGGGTGGCACGAGGGTGGGAAGGCGCCGCCTCCGCCGCGGCGCCCGCGCGCATTGTGCCGGCTGGCCTGCACCTGGGATAGCGGCGCGTTGCACGGTGACGGCGGACCGGTGGCCTGTGTATGCTCGAACCTCGTGGACACCCTGACGCCCGCCGAGATCTCCCTGCGCATCGACGCCCTGCGTCGCGAGCACCGCGCGCTCGACGAACAGCTGCAGCGCATCCCGGCCAATCTGGACGACGAGCTGGAAGCCAAGCGGCTGAAGAAGCGCAAGCTGCAACTGAAGGACTGCATCCTGCGCCTGGAGCATCTGCTGATCCCCGACGAACCGGCGTGAGCGCGGCGACCTTCTTCAGCGTCGGCCATTCCACGCGCAGCCTGGAGACCTTCCTGCAGATCCTGCAGGGCGCCGGCGTCACCCGGCTCGCCGACGTGCGCGCCTTTCCGTATTCGCGGCGGTTCCCGCAGTTCGACGGCAGCGCGCTGGCACCGGCGCTGGCCGCCGCGGGGATCGCCTACCGGCACTTCCGCGCCCTGGGCGGGCGCCGCGGCAAGCAGCCGGGCGTCGATCCGCAGCGCAACGGCCACTGGCGCAGCGTCAGCTTCCACAACTACGCCGACTACGCGCTGGGCGCCGAATTCGCCGAGGCGCTGGCCGAGTTGCAAGTCTTCGGCGAGGACGGCGCGTGCGCGGTCATGTGCGCCGAGGCCTACTGGCGGCAGTGCCACCGCCAGATCGTCTGCGACCATCTGCTGCACCATGGCCATCCGGTGGTGCACCTGATCGATGTCGGCCGCCAGGAGCCGGCCACGCTGAATCCGGCTGCGCGCAGCGACGCGCACGGGCAGTTGGTCTATCCACCCGATGCGGCGGCGGCGGGGCCGCGCACCGGAGATCTGTTCGGCGGCTGAGCCGCGCCGCCGTGGTCGCCGCGTCAGGGTGTCCGCCGCGTTGCCACGCGCCGGGATTCCACTGCGGGTCGCGACACGCGCTGCGGCGTCAGACTCAGTCCTGCGGAACCGACGGCACCGCGATCGCGTTGCTGCGCGGCGTATCGTCGGTGCTGACGAGCGTGGTGGTGCTCTGCCCGCTCGCTCCGTCCTGGTTGGCGGCGAGCAGGCGCAGGGGCTGGCCGCGATAGCGGTACTCCAGCGCCTGCTGCAGCTGGTCCAGCCGCGCCACCCGTGTGCACAGCGCCTCGGCCTTGCGCTCGATGCCCTTGCTGCGTGCATCCAGCCGCGCCTCGAGGGCGGCGTCCATGCGGTCGGCGCGTTTGCCGATGGCCTCCGCGCGGCCCGTGAAGACCTGCCAGAGCACGTGACGGGTGATGCTGCCCACGAAGCTTTCCGCCTGCGTCTCGACATAGTCCTCGAACCGGTCGTCGAACGCCTCCTGGTCCCAGCGCCCCTTGCCCAGCGTGCCGTCGACATAGGCGTTGGCGTGCGTGCGCAGCCGTTCGATCTTGCGCGCGTTGCCGGCACTGCCGGTCAGCATCTCCACGACCGAGCCGAGCACGTCGTAGCTGAGATCGACCACCTCGTGCGAAAGGTCGGCCACCTGCGGCATCAGCGCGCGGGTTTCGCGTTCCATTTCCAGCAGTCGTTGCGCATCGGCGTCGCCGATCTGCTGCACCCGGCGATCCACGCTCAATTCGCCGGCATGGAAGAAGATCTCGCGCGGTCCCTCGCCATCGCTGCGGGTGAGCCAGATGCCGCCAGTGTCGGCGAGCACATTGAACGGCGTGCTCAGGCCGCACTGGCGCGAGGACACCTGCGGCCGGTGGTCGCGCTTGCCGCCGTCGCTGTCGTCGCCCTGGTCGGCCGACGCGGATCCGCTGGCGGCGGCGAGCAGCAACAGGACGAAGAGAGGAGCTGTGCGCATCGCCGGAACCCGCAGCAGGGAGTTCCCAGCATGCTCGCGGCCGCGCCGGCCCGTGGTCGCGTGTCGGAAGTCACTGTGCCGCGCCGCAGTCATCACGGGCGCCCTTATGTTTGGCGCGTCGCCACGCGGCAGGATCCCACCGCGTCACGACCGGAGGTGCGGCAACCGCCGCCTCAGTCCTGCGGCACCGGTGGCTCCTCCACCTTCGCCGCTTCCGGGCTGACGCGCTCGATGGTGTGGCGCAGTTCTCGGCCCAGAATGAACTTGGCGTCCTTCGCCCACGCATCCAGCCGTTCGTCGAACACCAGCTTGCTGTTCTCGTCCGGCCACACCAGCTTCAGTTCGCGCAGTTTCTGGATGAAGCCGCGGAACAGGGTCTTGTCGAAGAACTCCGGCGCGGCCGGTGCGTACAGCAGGCTCAGGCGTTGCGCGGCCTGTTGGCACAGGCTCTCCAGTTCGCCGGCGCCGAGCTTGCCCGGGCCATTCTTCACCAGGACCGAGATGGCGATGTAATAGCGCTCGAAGGCCTGTTGCAGCGAGTGGCCGATGGCGCGCAGGCGGAACACCTCGTCGGTCTGGCCGGTGTTGCGCGCCAGCACGCTGCCGTCGTCCTCGGCGAGCTGCAGCAGCAGGCCTTCGCGCACGAACACCTCGATGGTGCGTTCGATGCGCTCGGCGAACTGGTCTTCGCTCCACGGCAGGAACAGTTCCGCCTGCAGGAACGGGTACACGGTGCGGCCCAGCCGCAGCAGGCCGGCGCGGCTCATGCGGCGGTTGTTCTGGAAGCAGCACGCCACCCACGAGGAGGCGGTGAACAGGTGCAGCACGTTGTTGCGGAAGTAGCTCAGCAGCACCGCGTTGTCGCCGTTGACGCTGAGCACGTCGCCGAGCGGATGCGGCGTGCGGGTGAGCACGTTGATCTCTTCGGCGTGGGCGATGATGCGCTCGGGCGAATGCGGGGTCACCGTGACCCGGTCCGAGTACGGCAGTTCCGCCAGCAGTTTCTTGCACAGTTCGATCTGCGCGATCAGGTCGGCCTCGCCCATGGCGTGCTTGGGCGTGGACAGCAGCGCCAGCGCCAGCAGGTTGACCGGATTGACGTCGGCGGCGGCGTTGATGTGCACCTGGATCTGCTGCGCCAGCGCATCGACGGTGCCGTTCAACCAGGCCGGCTTCTCGTCCTCGCCCAGCGGCTGGCCGTCCCATTCCGGCGCGCGCTGCGCCAGCACCTGGCTCAGCGGGATCGGCTCGCCGAAGTTCACCACCACCTGGCCGTAGTTCTGCTTGAGCACCTTGGGGATGCCCCACAGCAGCGCCCAGATCGATTCCTTCTCCTTGGGCCGGCCGCTGAGTTCGTCGAGGTAGCTGTTGCCCTCCATCAGCTTCTCGTAGCCGACGTAGATCGGCTGGAACAGCACCGGCTTGCGCGGCTGGCGCAGGAACGCGCGCAGGGTCATCGCGATCATGCCGCCCTTGGGCTGCAGCAGCCGGCCGGTGCGCGAGCGCCCGCCTTCGACGAAGTATTCGATCGAATAGCCGCCGGCGACCAGTTGCGCCACGTACTCGCTGAGCACCGCCGAGTACAGCGCGTTGCCCTTGATCGAGCGGCGGATGAAGAACGCACCGCCCTTGCGCAGCAGGGTGCCGACCACCGGCAGGTTGAGGTTGATGCCGGCCACGATGTGCGGCGGCACGATGCCGCGCTCGTACAGCAGATAGGACAGCAGCAGGTAGTCCATGTGGCTGCGGTGGCTGGGCACGTAGATCACTTCGTGCCCGGGCGCGGCGTCCTTGAGCTTGTCCAGGTGGTGGACCAGCACGCCGGCGTAGATGCGGTTCCAGACGTGGGTCAGCAGGAAGCTGGCCGAACGCACCACTGGGCTGGAATAGTCGGCGGCGATTTCCCAGGCATAGGCGTGCGCCTTGCGCCAGGCGTCCACCGGCTTGCTGTTGTCGCGCTTGGCCTGCGCGGCGATCGCCTCGCGTACTGGCTCGGCCGCCAGCACCTGGTCCACCAGCAGGCGCCGGGTCGACAGGTCGGGGCCGATCACCGCCTCGCGGATGCGCCGGAAGTGGGTGCGCAGCACGCGCTGCAGCTTGCGCACGGTGCGCTCGGGCGGCAGCCCTTCCTCCACCGTCTGCCGCATCGACACCGGCGGGGCGAAGCGCACGATGGTGCTGCGGCCGTTGAGCAGCACGCCGAGCAGGCGCCGGAAGCTGCCCACCAGCGCCCAGTTTTCCGAGAACAGCACGGCGAACCAGCCGCTCTGCTTGTCCGGGGCGCGGCCGACGAAGATCGACACCGGCACCAGGTGGATGTCCAGGTCCGGGCGCTCGCGGTGCGCCTGCAGCAGCTTGGCCAGCGAATCGGAGTGGGTCTTGGCGCCGCGCTGCTCCGGCAGCAGCGCATGGTTGCTGCTGCGCCGGGACAGCGCCAGGTAGGCGCGCTTGCGGCCCAGCGGGTCGCCGGGCAGCGGCACCAGCGGCGACGGCAGGCCGGATTCGCGGCAGGCCTTGTCCAGGATCAGCGCGTTGGACAGGCCGTAGTCCTCCAGCACGTACACCACCGGACGGCCGTCGTTGTACTGGCCCGGCTCGGCCGGTTCGATCTTCAGGCCCAGCCAGGGATCGGCCAGGCGGCCGAGCAGGCGCGCCCACAGCGGCCCCTTGGCCTGGCGCGGGGCGGTCGCGGCCACCGGCAGGGTGGAGGGGGCGGCGGTCGAGGAGGGGGACGCGCCGGGGTCGGCCGGGGAGGCGTCGGCGGGCGCACGTGCCGCGTCGGCCGCGCGTGCGGCCGCGGCGTCGTCGGGGAACGGGAGGGGATTCTGTTCTGGCATCGGGGCCATTATCGCTTAGCCGGCGGAACGGGGTCGGCGGCGGGTGCCGCGGCCGCGGCGGCGGTACCGGCGCTGGCCGCCAGCAGCGCATCCACCTCGCTGAGGGTGTCGCGCAGGTACCAGTGCCCGTCGCGGCGCACCAGCACCGCGGTGGTGTCGATCTGTTCGCCGTCCAGCGGATACTGGATACGCACCACCGCCTGGTCGCCCTGCTGGTTGACCAGGCCGGTGCGCAGCGCGCCGGCGCTGGCGTCCAGGTCCAGCCCGTAGTCGGCCAGCACCGCCTTGAGGTCGGCCACGAACGGGCCCAGCCGGCGCAGGCTCTCGTCCATGCCCAGGGTGCGCAGGTCGGCATCGTTGCGCACGCCGGTGCGGCGCGCGCCCGCACACAGCCGCGCGATCGCCGCCTGGGCGCGCTTGCGCTCGGACAACGGCGCGCGCGCGGCCCAGCCGCTCAGCGCCTGCACCAGTTGCACGTAGTGGCCGCGCTGTTCCGGCGTGTAGTGGCCCTGGTTGCGCAGGAACTGCACGCCGAACAGGCCCAGCGAGTGCGCGGCCTGCTTCAGGCTCGCCGCCTGGCCGCCGAACTGCGCGTCGAAGGCGCGTTGCAGCTGGCGCTCGGCGTCCGGCGCGGCGAGGGTGTCGAGCACCTCGGGCAGGCGTTCGGCCAGCGGCAGTTCGGTCAGCGGCCAGCGGCTGCGGTCCTCGCTCCAGGCCTGCTGCAGGCGCTGGTACTGGGCCGGCGGCACCGCGGCGCGGGCGTAACCGAGCAGGTCGTTGCGCTGCAGCGCGTGCGCCAGCGTGCGCACCTTGGCGGCCGGTTCGGCGCTGGCGCCGGGCAGTTCGGCGGGCGTGCGCTTGCATCCGCCCATGGCCAGGGCGAGCATCGCCAACAGCAGGATGCACAGCGCGCGCGAGGAGATGACCCGGGTCGGGCAGGACGACATACGATGCGGGCTCGTTCCCCAAAACGTCCCGCATCTTGCTGGGCGCGGGCGATTCCGGCAAGCCGGGCGGCACGACAGTGCGGGGGCGACCCGGCAGGCTTCCAGGGGGTGGGACTGTCGCGGCAGGACATTTCATGACCCGGCGTTGGGCCGTCGGGACAGGCATGTCGGCGTATGCCCAGATGTGCCAGTGGATTGCGGATGTTGCAACGCATCATGTAACCGCTTGCAGTTGCTGCTAACGTCCGCCCACCTCGATTGAGGCGGTGCTGGCCGGGGGACCCAGTGCGATATTCGTCAGAGATCATCCGAGTGCTCGGTCACGGTGGCGCGCGCCGCTGCGCCTGGGTGTTGTCCGCAGTCCTGTATGGACTTGCGATGACGGCCCCGGTGCAGGCGCAGGACGGCCGCCTGCCGCCGCGTGCGCAATGGCAGGCGTCCAGTTCCTCCAAGCAGGTCAAGGCGCAGGCGATCGGCTATCTGATCGACGGCGACGCCAGCACCCGCACCGCCGGCGCCTTCAGTCCCGGCCACTGGTTCCAGATCGACCTGGGCCGCGCCGCGCAGGTCGGCGGCGTGCGCCTGCAGTGGGACACCTCCAATCCGGAAGGCTTCCTGCTGCAGACCTCGCGCGATGGCCAGCGCTGGGACACGGTCTACACGATGGCCGACTCGCTGGGCGGCACCGAGACCGTGTTCTTCGCGCCGCACCTGGCCCGTTACCTGCGCCTGGCCGCGCCCGCGCGCAGCGCCGACTGGGGCGTGTCGATCTACGAGATGGAGCCGCTGGGTACCGGCGCCGCGCAGCTGCGTGGCGTGTCCGCGGCCGACGCCGCGGCGCTGTGGCAGGGCGGTGCCGCGGTGGCGATGCCGGGCAGCGGCGCGCAGGCGCGGCAACTGGAGATCGCCTTCCCGCGCGCGTTCGACAGCGCCGGCCTGATCGTCGAGTTCGCCGGTGCGCATGGCGCGGCGCAGCTGCAGGCGCAGGACGCCGCGGGCCGCTGGCGCACGCTGGCCGACGACCCGCAGGCCGGCGACAGCGACAGCGCCTACCTGGCCGGCACCGCGCCGCTGCCGGTGCGCGCGCTGCGCCTGCGCGTCGATGCCGCGCCCGGCGGCATCGCGCCGACCCTGGCGCGCTTGCGCCTGCTGGGGCCGAAGGCGGTGATGACGCCGATGAAGCGCTACCAGGTCGCCGCGCAGCGCGGCACCACGCGCGCGCTGTTCCCGGCCTCGCTGCACATGCAGCAGACCTATTGGACCGCGGTCGGCATCCACGCCGGCCGGCAGAAATCGATCTTCGACGAGTACGGCAACCTGGAGGCGTGGAAGGGCGCGCCGCTGGTGCAGCCGCTGTGGCGCGACGCCTCCGGCACCGCCGCTGGCGCCGACGGCCATGCGCTGACCCACGCCCTGCGCGACGGCTGGAAGCCGATGCCGTCGGTGCGCTGGTCGCCGCAGCCGGGGCTGGAACTGCGCAGCGAGACCTTCGCGATCGAACGCGACGGCCAGCCGGTGACGCTGCTGCGCCATCGCCTGCGCAACACCGGCACCACCCCGGTCAGCGGCACCCTGTCGCTGCTGGTGCGGCCGATGCAGATGAATCCGCCGTGGCAGAACGGCGGCCTGTCGCCGATCCACGACGTCGCCGTCGACGGCGACACCGTGCAGGTCAACGGCCGCGCGCTGCTGACCTCGCTGAGCGCGCCCAGCGGCGGCGGCGCCGAGGCGTTCGGCGCGAACGGCGCCACCGAGATCACCCGCCACGTCGCCGCCGGCACGCTGCCGGCGCAGCGCCAGGCCCGCGATGCCGACGGCCTGGCCGCGGCGATGCTGAACTACACGGTGCGCCTGGCGCCGGGTGCACAACAGGACGTGGTACTGGCGTTCCCGCTGGGCACCGCCAGCGCCGATGCCCAGGGCCGCCTGCCGCCGGCGCCGCCGCTGGACCGCGATGCACTGCTCGCCGCCGGGCGCGGCGACGCGGGCCGCAGCTTCGACGCGCTGGCCGAGCAGGTGTCCGCGGACTGGCAGCAGCGTCTGGGCAACGTCGGCCTGCGCCTGCCCGACGCCAGCCTGGTGGACATGCTGCGCGCGCAGGCCGCGTACATGCTGATCAACCAGACCGGCCCGGCGATGCAGCCGGGGCCGCGCAACTACAACCGCTCCTTCATCCGCGACGGCATGGCCACCTCGGCGATCCTCCTGCGCATGGGCCAGGCGCAGGTCGCGCGCGACTACCTGCAGTGGTACAGCGACCACGCGGTGCACCCGAACGGGCTGGTCTCGCCGATCCTCAACGACGACGGCAGCGTCAACGACGGCTTCGGCTCGGACCTGGAGTACGACAGCCAGGGCGAGTACATCACCCTGGTCGCCGACGTCGCGCGGCTGGACGGCGGCCCGGAAAGCGTGCGCGCCTACCTGCCGAAGGTGAAGCTGGCGATGCAGTTCCTGAAGGAACTGCGCGAGCGCACCCTGGTGCCCGGCTACATGGCCGAGCAGCCGGCGCCGGAACGCTTCCGCGGCATCCTCGCCCCGTCGATCAGCCACGAAGGCTATTCCAGCCCCACCCACAGCTACTGGGACGACTACTGGGCGCTGAAGGGCTGGCACGACGGCGCCTGGCTGGCCGACTCGCTGGGCGATGCCGCCACCGCCGCCTGGGCGCGCGAACAGTACGCGGCGCTGCGCAGCTCGCTGGCCGCGTCCATCCGCGCCACCATGGCGTGGAAGGGTGCGGACTACATTCCCGCCGCGGCCGACCTGGGCGACGGCGATCCGACCAGCGTCTCGATCGCGCTGGATCCCACCGGCCAGCAGGACCTGCTGCCGGAGGCGGCGCTGCGCACCACCTTCGCGCGCTATCTGGAAGACGTGCGCCAGCGCAAGCAACCCAATGCGCTGTGGGCCTACACCCCGTACGAGATGCGCAACGTGCTGACCTACGTGCATCTGGACCAGCCGCAGGTGGCCGACGAACTGCTGCAGGACCTGCTGCGCGACCGCCGCCCGTTCGAATGGCAGGTGCTGGCCGAGGTGGTGCAGTCGCGGCTGCGCTTCCCGCGCTACCTGGGCGACATGCCGCATACCTGGATCGGCGCCGAGTACGCGCGCACCCTGTTCGGCATGCTCATGCACGAGGGCGACGACGCGCTGGTGCTGCTGCCCGGCGTGCCGCCAGCCTGGCTTGCCGGCGATGGCTTGGCCGTGCAGCGCCTGCCCACCGCCTACGGCACGCTTGGCCTGCGCGCGCGCCAGCGTGACGGGCGGCTGCGGATCGAACTCGACAGCGGCCTGCGCGCCGGCACCACCGTGCGCGTGGTCTGGCCGACGCGCACCCGGCCGACCCAGGTGCGCGTGGACGGCCGCCGGATCGACCACTACGACGCTGGCGGCGTGACCCTGTCCAAACCGTTCCGGACCCTGGAGGCACGCTGGTGAGCCCGCCCCCCGTCCCGGCGCCGGATGCGCGCGCCAACATCACCATCAAGGACGTGGCGCGCCTGGCCAACGTCTCGGTGGCCACCGTGTCGCGCACCATGAACGGCCATCAGCACGTGGCCGAGTCGGTGCGCGCGCGCGTGCTGGAAGCCGCGCGCACCCTGCACTACGTGCCGCACCACGCCGCGCGCAGCCTGAGCAGCCGCCGCACCCACACCATCGGCGTGGTGCTGCCGGACCTGCACGGCGAGTTCTTCTCCGAACTGATCCGCGGCATCGATACGGTGGCGCGCGAGCGCGGCCTGCACCTGCTGGTGTCCAGCTACCACGGCGAGCCGGAGCAGCAGCGGCTGGCGGTGCGGCGCATGCCCGGGCGCGTCGACGGACTGCTGATCATGTCGCCGTCCCTGGCCAGCGATGCCGAGGACCCGGCCGACATGCTGCCCGGCACGCTGCCGGCGGTGCTGATGAACTGCGCCGAGCGCATCGGCGAGGCGCAGGTGCTCAACGTCGACAACTACGGCGGCGCGCGTGCGATGACCCGCCACCTGCTGGACGTGGGCCACCGCCGCATCGCCTTCATCGCCGGGCCGGACGACAACTTCGATGCGCGCGAACGCCTGCGCGGCTACCGCGACGAACTGCGCGAGCGCTGCCCGCAGGTGGCACCGCTGGTGCTGCCCGGCGCCTTCGACGAGGCCTCCGGCTACCGCGCCGGCGAAGCCCTGCTGCAGGGGCAGCGGCCGGACGTGGTGTTCGCCGCCAACGACATGATGGCGCTGGGCTGCCTGTTCGCCTTCACCCATGCGGGGCTGCGCGTGCCCGAGGACATCGCCCTGGCCGGCTTCGACGACGTGCCGATGGCACGCTACGTGCATCCGGCCCTGACGACCATGCGCGTGGACATCGCCGGCTTCGGCGCCCGCGCCATGCAACTGCTGCTCGGTGCGCTGGAGCCGCATGCCGCTCCGGCGGCGTCGGCGGCAGCGGCCAATGCGATCGCTCCGCAACTGATCGTTCGTGCTTCCAGTGCCCAGCGAGGGACCGCCATGGACTGACACCGACGCATGCAGCACCGATGTCGTTTTTTGCACCACCTAAAAGAACACAACAATGATCCCGTTGACCGCCCTGGGAGGGCTTTCGTCATGAAGAAATCGCGTTCCGCCTCCAACCTGCCCGCACGCAGCCTGCTGTGCTGCGCGCTGGCCACCTGCCTGTTCGCCACGATGCCGGCGATGGCCCAGTCCAGCAGCGCGACCCTGCGCGGCCAGGTCGCCGCCGCCCAGGCCGGCACCGAAGTCACCGTCACCAACGTCGCCACCGGCTCGGTGCGTCGTGCGCCGATCGCCGCCAACGGCAACTACACCGTGGTCGGCCTGCCGCCGGGCACCTACAAGGTCGAGGCCAACGGCGTCACCAAGACGGTGACCCTGCAGGTCGCGTCCTCGTCCACCGTCGATCTCGACGCCGGCACCACTGCCGCCGGCGGCAACGCGACCACCCTGGACACCGTCACCGTCAGCGCGCCGCTGCTGAAGGACGTCAAGACCTCGGAAGTGGGCAACGTGGTGTCGCTGCACCAGATCCAGCAGCTGCCGCAGGCCACCCGCAACTTCCTGGAGTTCGCCGACACCGTGCCGGGCATGGTGTTCCAGATCGACGGCAACGGAAACACCAAGCTGCGCGGCGGTGCGTCCAATGCCAGCGCCGGCAACCTGTACATCGACGGCGTCGGCCAGAAGAGCTACGTCAAGGGCGGCGGCATCGCCGGCCAGAGCGACACCCAGGGCAACCCGTTCCCGCAGCTGGCGATCGGCGAGTACAAGGTCATCACCTCCAACTACAAGGCGGAGTACGGCCAGATCAGCGGCGCGGCGATCACCGCGGCCACCAAGTCCGGCACCAACGAGTTCCACGGCGAAGCCTTCTACCGTTACACCGACCAGGATCTACGCGACAAGCGTCCCGACGAAGCGAACGGCAAGATCGATTCGCAGACCAAGGAATACGGCTTCGCCCTGGGCGGCCCGATCATCCAGGACCGCATGCACTTCTTCGTCGCCTACGAAGGCAAGGAGAACGTGGTGCCGAAGAGCGTGCAGGCGGACAACACGGCGCAGCCGTACGTCGGCCTGCTGCCGTCCAACCTGTCGAGCCAGTTCGGTGCGGCCAACATGCCGTTCACCGAGGACCTGTACTTCGGCAAGATCGATTTCGAACCGACCGATCGCGATCGCATCGAACTGAGCGGCCAGTACCGCGACGAGACCCAGACCGGCAACGTCGGCGGCACCAGCACGCCGGAACACGGCACCAACAAGATCAACAAGGACAAGCGCGCCAACATCCGTTGGCAGCACAGCGCCGACAACTGGTTCAACGAGTTGATCGTCGGTACCGAAGATTCGGAGAACAACCCGAATCCGAAGAGCATCGGCAACGGCATCGTCTACAAGTATCTGGCGCCCCGCGCCGGCTCCACCGATGTGGACGAATACACCTTCCTGGAAACCGGATCCGCCGGCGGTCTGAACGTGCAGCGCAAGAGCCAGAAGGGCTGGTTCCTGCAGAACGACCTGACCTTCACCAGCTTCCAGTGGCATGGCGAGCACACCATCAAGATGGGCGTCAGCTACAAGGACATCAAGCTGACCTCGCAGGATGCGGCCGCGCTCAACCCGCAGTTCAGCTATGCGGTCAACAACAACGGCGTCGCCGCCACGCCGTACCGCGTGGACTACGTCGCGCCGTACAACACCCCCGGCCAGAAGGCCACGGTGGAGTCGCCGTCCAAGCAGTACGGCATCTACATCCAGGACGACTGGGCGGCGACCGACAAGCTGATGATCAACGTCGGCGTGCGTTGGGACTACGAGGACAGCCCGGCCTACACCGACTTCGTCACTTCGCAGGCCTTCGTCAACGCGCTGTACTCCAATGATCCGGCCAACCCGGGCCAGCCCTGGGCCAACCGCCTGCTGCCCAGCGGCATCAACGCCGCCGACTACATCAGCACCGGTCGCAACCGCAAGAACTTCAAGGATGGCTGGGCACCGCGCCTGGGCTTCTCCTACGACTTCTTCGGCGACGAGAGCTCGGTGCTGCACGGTGGCGCCGGCCGCTCCTACGATCGCAACCTGTTCGAGCAGCTGGCGCTGGAAACCAGCAAGGCCGCGCTTTCGCCGGTCGCGGTGTACTTCCAGAACCCGGCCACCGGCCAGTGCTACCGTGGCGACCGCGTCTGCACCGCGTGGGATCCGCGCTACCTCAATGGCGTGGACCAGTTGAACACCATCCCCGGCGTCAGCGGCAGCGCCGAACTGTTCATGTTCAACAACCACCTGAAGACGCCGTACAGCGACCAGTACAGCATCGGCATCACCAACCAGGTCGGCGACTGGCAGACCGACGTGACCTTCCAGCGCGTGCTCAGCTACGACGGCTTCGCGATGTCGCTGATCAACCGCTACCCGGATGGTTCCTACTTCCAGAACGGCAGCGCCCCGTGGGGCCAGCCGGTGCCGGGCTACCAGAACACGATCATCGGCATGAATGGCCTGGAGCAGCGCAGCAGCCAGGTGCTGCTGTCGGCCGACAAGCCGTACACCAAGGAATCGGGCTGGGGTCTGACCCTGTCGTACACCCACACCAGCGCGCGTCAGAACCGCAACATCGACGAGCCGTACGCGTTCGACAAGGCGACCATCCACGACTATCCGTTCGTGAAGTCCGATGCCGTGTCGGCGCACCGCTTCGTCGCCTCCGGCTCGATCGACGGCCCGTGGGGCCTGACCTTCGGCGCGAAGGTGGTGCTGGCGACGCCGGAGCCGATCAACACCATCGCCTGCTACGGCCACACCGATGCGGACGGCGCGACCTGCCAGCAGGTGGCGGCGGTGCCGCCGGGCAGCGGCAAGTTCCTGGTCGGCGGCAAGATCTGGGGCTACCGCACGGTCGACTTCCAGGCGACCAAGGACTTCACCGTGTACAACGACTTCAAGTTGACCGCGCGCGTGAACCTGCTCAACGCCTTCAACTTCAAGAACTACTCGTCGTACTCGTACAACGATTTCGGCTCCGATGGCCGTTTCGATCCGAACATCACCATCAACAAGACCGGCGACATCATGTACGTGCCGCGCACCGTGACCTTCGAGATCGGCGCCAAGTTCTGATCCACCGCATCACCCGCGCGCGTGCCCGACCGGCGCGCGTGGGGTTTCAACGGACGGGGCCGCGTGGCCCCGTCCGCGTTTGCGGTCGCCTCTTTCCTCGGTACAGGACCCTGCACGCATGATCGCCGCCCCTCTTCGCAACCTGGTCATCGTCGGCGGCGGCACTGCCGGCTGGATGGCCGCTGCCGCGCTGGCGCGTGTGCTGGGCCCCGACTACCGCATCACCTTGATCGAGTCCGAGCAGATCGGCATCGTCGGCGTCGGCGAAGCCACCGTGCCGCACATCAAGGCCTTCAACAACCTGCTCGGCATCAACGAGGCCGAGTTCGTGCGCCACACCCAGGGCAGCTTCAAGCTCGGCATCGAATTCGCCGACTGGCAGCGCCCGGGCACGTCCTACGTGCATGGCTTCGGCACCGAGATCGGGCATCCGCTCGGGTTGCTGCCGTTCCAGCAGTACTGGTTCAAGCAGGCGCTGGCCGGCAAGGCCAGGCCGCTGGGCGCCTACACGCTCAACACCGTCGCCGCCAAGCGCGACCGGTTCATGACTTCGGCCACCGACGTGCCGCCGAATTCGCCGCTGGCCAACATCGCCTACGCCTACCATTTCGATGCGGCGCTGTATGCGGGCTTCCTGCGCCGCTACGCCGAGCAGCGCGGGGTGACCCGGCGCGAAGGCATCGTCGAGGAGGTGCAACTGCATCCGGAATCGGGCGACGTGCGCGTGGTGTGCCTGGCGTCGGGCGAGGCGATCGCCGGCGACCTGTTCATCGATTGCTCCGGCTTCCGCGGCCTGCTGATCGAGCAGGCGCTGCACACCGGTTACCACGATTTCAGCCACTGGCTGCCGTGCGACCGCGCGCTGGCGGTGCCCTGCGCCAAGGTCGGCCCGCCCACGCCGTACACCCGCGCCACCGCACGTGCGGCCGGCTGGCAGTGGCGCATTCCGCTGCAGCACCGCACCGGCAACGGCTACGTGTACTGCAGTGCGCACATCAGCGACGACGAGGCCGCGGCCACGCTGCTGGCCAACCTCGACGGCCCGGCCTTGGCCGATCCGCGGCCGCTGCGCTTCGTCACCGGGCGCCGCAAGCAGGTGTGGAACCGCAACGTGATCGCGCTGGGCCTGGCCAGCGGCTTCATGGAGCCGCTGGAATCGACCAGCATCCACCTGGTCCAGTCCGGCATCTCCAAGCTGCTGGAGCTGTTCCCGCGCGAGGGCATCAGCCCGGTGCTGGTGCGGCGCTACAACGAGCGCATCGCCTTCGAGTTCGACCGCATCCGCGACTTCCTGCTGCTGCACTACCACGCCACCGAGCGCGACGACAGCGCGTTCTGGCGGCACTGCCGCGGCATGCCGATCACCCCGGAACTGCAGGAGACGCTGGCGCTGTTCCGCGACAGCGGCCGCTTCTACCGCAACGGCGACGAGATGTTCGCCGAGATCAGCTGGGTGCAGGTGATGGTGGGGCAGGGCATCCTGCCGCGCGCCTACCATCCGCTGGTGGACCAGGTGCCGCAGGCCGACCTGGAGCGCTTCATGGCCAGCGTCGAGCAGACCATCGGCCATTGCGCCGACGCCATGCCGCCGCACCAGGCCTTCATCGACCGCTATTGCGCGGCCAGGCCTGGGTAAGCACGGCCCGCGCCGCGCGGGCACAAAAAAAGAGGCCACGCGCACCAGGCGCGGGCCTCTTCAAATCCGACCGAAGCCGGAGAACGGTATGGCACATCTCCGGCAGAGCCGGACGCTGGGCATGCTACCGGCATGCCGAAGCTAAAGCAATGCTTTAGGAATTACCCGCTAAGTCATTGATTCAAAATAAGCGGGCAGCGCCGCCGGCCAACGTCAGCGCGATTTCCCGCTGGATCGCCTCGGCCGCAGCGCGCGGATCGGCCGCCTGGCGGATCGGCCGGCCGACCACGATCGCATCGGCGCCGTCGGCGAAGGCCTGGGCCACGCCTACCGTACGCTGCTGGTCGTCGCCGACCGGACCGCCCGGGCGGATGCCGGGGCAGACGATGGAAAAGCCGGCGCCGGTGGCGCGGCGGATCGGTGCCGCTTCCTGGCCGGAGGCGATCACGCCGTCGATGCCGGCCGCCTGCGCGGCCAGCGCGCGCTCCACCACCACGTCCTCAGGCGCGCGGTCGATACCCATCGATGCCAGGTCGGCGCGGCCCATCGAGGTCAGCACGGTCACCGCCAGCAGGCGCATGTCGCTGCCGTTGGCCTCGGCCGCCGCCTGCATCATCGGCGGGTGCCAGCCGTGGATGGTGCAGTAGTCCACAGGCCACTGCGACAGCCGCCGGATCACCCCGCCCACCGTGGCCGGGATGTCGAAGAATTTCAGGTCCACGAACACCCGCTTGCCGCGCCCGGCCAGCGTATCCAGCACGTCGAAATATTCGCCGGAGGCGAGCAGTTCCATGCCGATCTTGTAGAACGCCACCGCATCGCCGAGCCGCTCGATCCACTCCAGCGCCTCGTTGCGCCCGGGCACGTCGAGGGCGAAGATCAGGCGCTCGTGCGGCGCCAGCGCCAGCGGCGCGCGGCTCACTGCGCCAGCTCCAGCGCCTGCACCTTGGCCTGGTGGCGTGCGGCGCGCGACTGGGTGAAGTCGTTGTTGAACAACGCCGGCTCCCAGGAGCCGTAGCTGGGGTTGGGCAGCATCCACCAGCGCTCGCCGAACCAGTCGTGGTACTGCTGCAGCAACTGCGCGCGGCCTTCCGGGGTGTTGGCCACCACCTGCGCGAAGTCGCCGAGCTGGTCGCCGAACTGCATCAGCACGCGGTACTGCTGGCCGACCAGCTTGCGCCGGCAGTTCTTCTCCGAGCCATTCTGCTCGCAGTCCTTGACCACCGTGCCCAGGCCCAGCAGCACGCTGTTGTCGGCCACCGGCAGGCCGGCGCTGCGCAGGTTGGCCAGGGTCGCGTCGGTCAGGTGCACGGCGCGGTTGGTCACGTACAGCACGGTGACGCCCTTGGCGGTGGCGGCCTTGGCGAAATCGACCACGCCGGGAATCGGCTTGGCCTTCTTCTCGGCGACCCACTGGTCCCAGGTGACCTCGTCGTATTCCTTGCCGTTGCGGATCAGCCGCGCCTGGTACGGCGAGTTGTCCAGTACGGTTTCGTCCACGTCCATCACCACCGCCGGCTTCAACCCGGTGGCGGCGTTGCCGCGCTCCTCCGGCACCAGCGCGTCCCAGTTCGGTTCCTTCAGCGCCACATCCAGGCGATCGGCGGCGGCGCGATAGGTCTGCTCGGCCAGGGCCTGGTACTCGGCCGAGCGCTGCATCCACAGCACCGCGTTGAGATTGTCGTCGGCCGTACCCGGCGTGGCAGTTGCGGGCGTGGCGGCAGCGGCAGGGGCGGCCGGCTTGGCGGCGGGGTCGGCGACCTGCGCCTGCGGCTTGCAGGCGGACAGGGCGAGCACGGCGCAGGCCAGTGCGGTGCGGGCGATCGGCGTCATCGGGTGTGGGAACCTGGGCAAATGAACCGCAGATTTTAGCCGGTTGCGATGACAGGCGCCGCGCAACGCGCGGTGGCGCAAGCGGGCTGCCGCGCTCAGGGCGCGAACGTCAGTGCGCGCAGGTCCGGGGCGAGCACTGCCTCGACGGGGTCGGCATCGTCGTGGCCGGCATAGGCGCTGAAGCGGATGCGCAGGCGGCCGTCGCGCACCGTGTAGGGCGTCAGGTCGTCGAGGTCGGGCGCGTCCAGATCGATGTTGTCCAGGCAACTGGACACCGGCACCCGCGCCAGGATCGACGGCGTGCCGTGCAGGTCGACCACGGTCAGCGCCATCTCCGCACCGGCGCCGCAGTAGCCGTGTCCATCCCCGGGCGAGGACCGGCGAACGGACAGGTACAGCAGGCGGTCGCTTCCCAGATACGGCTGCAACCGGGTCGGCAACAGGCGGATGGCGCGCTCGGCGCCGATCCGCTCCGGTGCGTAGGCGTGCGGAATGGTCTCCAGCACGGCGGGTGTGCGTCCGGGCAGTTGGAGCACCACACGGCCCGCGCGATAGGCCAGATGCAGCAGGCCGCGGCGTGGATCGCAGACGTCGGTATCGGACGGCGCGGCCGATGCCGCGCGGCAGTCCGTTGGCGTCGGCGTCGGCGCTGCGGCGCGGTGGGCGGGCACGGCGGCGGGCGCAGCGGGCGCGGCCAAGGCCAGCAGCAGGAGGAGGAGCGGCAGCATGCGAGGCCTTCGAGGTGTGAGCCAAGAGTGTGGCAGCCGCCGTGGATCGCGCGCCAGTTGTGACCTACGTCCTTTGAGAAGGTGACGAAATTCTCGCAAGTGGCTGTTTTGCAGGGAATTTCCCGACGGCGTGTCGGGAGCCTCCCGATGCCGTCGCGCTGTGGTTTCCACCACACTTCCAAGTATGGAAAACCGCGCGACGCGGCGCCTGGCGCGCTGCGGCGCGATCGCGCCTGCATTGCAGGCAAACGCGGGAAGCGTCACAGGGGACGTTGCAGTGGATCGCCGGAGAAAAGGAGCTTCTCGCATTGTGCTGACTGCGTGCCTGTTCGCCAGTGTGCCCATGGCGCAGGCGCAGGCACAGGATCCGCCGAGCACGCTCGACCGCCAGGAACAGTTGCGCCAGGCCGAGCAGGTCCAGCGCCAGCAGGAGCAGGACCGGCAGGCGCCGTTCGTGGGTCCGCGCGAGACCGAAGCGCCAGCGGACATGCGCAGCACCGCCTTGCCGACCGAAGCGCTGTGCTTCCCGATCCAGCGCGTCCGCCTCAGCGGCGGCGGTCCCGACGCAGCCCGCTTTTCCTGGCTGTGGCAGTCGCTGCGTCGCTACGAAGGCCGCTGCATCGGCACGGCCGGCATCGACCTGATCCGCCGCCGCGCGCTCGACCAACTGGTCGCGCGCGGTTTCGTCACCACCCGCCTCGGCGTGCCCGCGCAGGACCTGTCCCGCGGTGAGTTGCGCTTCGAGCTGCTGCCCGGGCGCCTGCGCCAGGTGCGCGTACAGTCGGCCGATGGCCGCGTGTTCTGGCGCGGCGCGCTGCCGCTGCGGCCGGGCGATGTGCTCGACCTGCGCGCGATCGAGCAGGGCGTGGAGCAGTTCAAGCGGGTGCCGTCGCAGGACGCCAAGATCGACATCGCCCCGGGCGAGCAGCCCGGCGAGTCGGACCTGCTGATCACCGTGCAGCGCAGTCGGCGCTGGCGCGCGGTACTCAATGCCGACGATTCGGGCGTGCAGGCGACCGGACGCTACCAGGGCGGCGTCGACTTCGCCCTGGACGCGCCGCTGGGCATCAACGACCTGCTGTCGATCGGCTACAACCACGACCTGGTCGACGACGGCGCCGCCCGCGGCACGCGCGGCAACAGCCTGTCCTACAGCGTGCCATGGGGCTGGTGGACGGCGTCCGTGTCGCTGTCGTCCTACCGTTATCACCAGCAGGTGGACGGGTTCCGCCAAAGCTTCCAGTCCAGCGGCAGCTCGAACAGCGCGCAACTGGATCTGCAGCGGGTGATCCATCGCACCGGCACCAGCAAGACCACGCTGGGCATGGTCGTGGCCAAGCGCGCCGCACGCAGCTACCTGGACGGGGTGGAGATCGGCATCCAGCGCCGCCACACCACCAGCGCCGAGCTGTATCTCAGCCATCGCCATTACCTGGGCAAGCTGCAGCTGGACACGCGGCTGGGCCACCGCCGCGGCACGCCCTGGTTCGACGGGCAATGGACCGGCTACGACCCGGCGGTGGGCTTCCCCGGCTACCGCTACGGCGTCACCACCCTCGATGTCAGCGCCGGCCTGCCGTTCGCGCTGGGCCCGGTGGCGATGAGCTGGGACAGCAGCCTGCACGCACAGACCTCCCCGCAACTGCTGCTGGGCTCGGAATTCATCACCTTGGGCGGGCGCTACAGCGTGCGCGGCTTCGACGGCGAACGCACCCTCGGCGCCGAACGCGGCGCGTACTGGCGCAACACCCTCAACCTGCCGGTGCAACGCCTGGGCATCACCCCGTACCTGGGTGTGGATGCCGGCCGCATCGCCGGACCGAGCGCCACTGCGCAGGCCGGGCGCAGCCTGGTCGGCGGCTTCGTCGGCGTGCGTGGCGCGCGCGGCGGACTCAGTTGGGATGGCTTCGCCGGCTGGGACCTGCACGCGCCGCGCGACTTCCACAGCGCGCAGCCGGCCTACGGCGTGCGCCTGATCTACCAGTTCTGACACGTCCTGCCGCCGGCCGGCGGCAGGCAACGCGATGGGTTTTGCCGCGGTGAGCGGCACGAGAGACACGACGATGCACATGGACCGTACCGACGACCGCCGCCACCGCCTGCTCGATCCGCTCAAGCGCGGCCTCGCCGCGCTGTTGTGCTGCACCGTCACCTGGACCTCGCTGCCGCTGTACGCGCAGGTCGCGCCGGTCGCCAATCCGGACGGACGCCAGCCCGGCCAGCAGGCCGCCGCCAACGGCGTGCCGGTGGTCGACATCGTTGCCCCCAACGCACGCGGCGTCTCGCACAACCGCTATTCGCGCTTCGACGTCGGCAGCAACGGCCTGATCCTCAACAACAGCGCGCAGATCTCCAAGACCGAACTCGGCGGCTACATCGCCGGCAACGACAATCTGAAGAACAGCGGCGCGGCCACGCTGATCCTCAACGAGGTCACCTCCACCACCAGCCGCCTGCAGGGCTATACCGAAATCGCCGGGGCCAAGGCGCAGCTGGTGATCGCCAACCCCAACGGCATCGTCTGCGACGGCTGCGGCTTCCTCAACACCTCGCGCGTCACCCTGGCCACCGGCACACCGCTGCTCGGCGCCGATGGCGCCTTGAACGGTTTCTCCATCACCGGCGGCGCGCTGAGCGTCGGCAGCAACGGCCTGGACGCGTACAACGTCGATCGCCTGGATCTGCTGTCGCGGCAGTTGAGCGTGGGCGGTTCGGTGTGGGCCAAGGATCTGCTGGCCAGCGCCGGTGCGCAGCGCATCGGCTACGACGGCATGCTGCTGGAGGTGCTGCCCGGCACCGACGGCGCGCCGCCGGCGATCGGCATCGACGTGGCGTACCTGGGCGGCATGTACGCCGACCGCATCCGCCTGATCGCCACCGAAGCCGGTGTCGGCGTGGTCAGCCGCGGCACCCTGTCCGCGCAGAGCGGCAGCCTGCAGATCGACAGCGCCGGCCAGCTCAGCCTGGCCGGCACGGCGGTGGCCCGCGACGATGTCGACCTGCACGCGGCCGGCACGCTGAGCCAGCAGGGCGTGCTCGGCTCGCAGCAAGCCGGCGTGCGTCTGCGCGCCGCGCAACTGACGATGAGTGGCGACACCATCGCCCACGATCTGCTCGACGCCGCCGCCAGCGGTGCGCTAGCGCACAGCGGGCGCAGCAGCGCTGGCGCCATCACCCTGTTCGGTTCGGAACTGGACGTCGGCGGCAGCCTCTACAGCGGCGGCACGCTGGCGCTGAGCGCCAGCGGCGAGTTGCGCAGCAGCGGCAGCGCCTACGCCGGTGGCGCTGCGCAACTGCAGGCTGGCGCAGCCTGGCTGCAGCGCGGCGGCACCGTGCAGAGCGCCGGCAGCCTGGCGGTGCAGGCGGCGCGGATCGACGCCGCCGGCGTGCTCGACGCCGGCGCCGGCCTCAGCCTGCGCAGCGATACCGACATGCGCCTGTCCGGCCTGGCCCAATCCTGGCAGGACGCCAGCGCGCAGGCCGGCGGGCGCCTGGACACGCTCGGCCAGCTCAGCGCCGGCGGGCGTATGGACCTGGGTGCGGCGGCGATCGGCAATGCGGCCGGTGCGGTGATCTCTGCCGGTGGCGACATCGCGCTGGCGACGCCGGGCGCACTCGACAACGCCGGCACCCTGTACGCCGGCCGCGATCTGCGCATCGACGCGGCCAGCGTCGGCAACACCGGCGGCAGCTATGCCGGGCGCAACGCCACGCTCGCCACGACCGCGGCATTGAGCAACAGCGGCAGCCTGGTGGCCGGTGCCGCGCTGAGCGTGGACGCGGCGCAACTGCGCAGCAGCGGCGAACTCGGCAGCCAGGGCGGCGACGTCGCGCTGCGCAGCCGCGGTGACCTGGCCCTGGACGGGCAGGTTGCGGCGAAGGGCGCGCTGACCGCGCAGGCCGGCGGCGCGTTGCTGCAATCGGGCACCCTGGGCGCGGGCAGCGCGCAACTGCAGGCGGCGGGCGACGCCACGCTGGACGGTGTGGTCCGCACCGATGGCGATCTGCAGCTGAGTGCCGATGGCCAGTTGCGCAGCAGCGCCACCCTGGCGGCCGGCGGCAACGCCACACTGCACGCGCAGGGCGCGTTGCTGCAGAGCGGGCAAGTGCAGACCGGCGGCGCACTCGCGCTGGATGGCGCCAGCATCGGCCAGGCCGGTGTGCTCGACGCCGGCACGAGCCTGACGTTGCGCAGCGCTGGCGACCTGTCGCTGGCCGGCACCGTGCAGTCGCGTGGCGACCTCGCGCTGAGCAGCGCCGGGGCGCTGCAGAACCAGGCCCAGGTCGTGGCCGGCGGCGCACTCAGCGCCGACGCCAGCAGCCTCAGCAACGTCGCCGGCGCCAGCCTGTCGGCCCTGGGCGACGCCAGCCTGAGCAGCGCGACCGTGCTGTCCAACGATGGCCACCTGTACGCCGGCGGCGCGCTGGGCCTGCGCGCCGCCAGCCTTACGCAGACCGGCTCGGCCAATGCCGGCACGACGCTGACGTTGACCGTCGATGGTGCCGTCGCCAACCAGGGCGACCTGGTCGGCGGTGACGATGTGCGGTTCGATGTCGGCAGTCTCGCCAGCAGCGGCCAGCTCGGCAGCCAGCGCGGCCAGGTCGTGCTGAACAGCCGCGGCGACGTGCAGCTCGACGGCGTGGTCGTGGCCGCCGGCGCCTTGAGCGCGCAAGCGCTGGGCGATCTGCAGCAGCGCGGCAGCCTGCGTGCGGCCGGCGTGCAGCTCGCCGCCGCGGGCAGTCTGGGCGTGGCCGGTACCGTGCAGAGCACCGACACGCTGCAACTGCAGGCGCAACGTGCGCTGCGCGTGGACGGCCAGGCCAGCGCGAGCGGCACGGTCGGCGTCAACGCCGCCAGCGTCACACTGGGGAGTGGCGCCATCCTGCAGAGCGCGACCGCCCTGCAGGTGGACACCGCCGCGCTGGACAGCCAGGGCACGCTGGACGCGGGCACGGATCTGCGCCTGCACAGCACGGGCGATATCCATCTGGCCGGCATCGCCCAGGCCGGACGCGATGTTGCCTTGCTGGCCGACGGCACCCTGGACAACCAGGCCAAGGTGTTCGCCGGCCGCGCGCTGCAGCTCACCGCCGCCAGCGCCAGCAACCAGGCGCAAGGCCAGTGGCTCGCGCAGACGACGCTCGACGCCAACGTGCAGGGCAACTTCGACAACGCCGGCCTGGTGCAGGCCGGCCAGGCCGCGAGCTTGCGCGTCGGCAGCCTGCAACAGCGTGGCCGCACCTATGCCGGCGACACCTTGACCGTGCAGGCGGCCACCGCACTGACCAACAGCGGTGACCTGATCGGCAAGCGCGATGTGGCGATCAGCGCCGGCAGCGTGGCCAGCAGCGGCCAGCTCGGCAGCCAGGATGGACAGCTCGGCATCGTCAGCGCCGGCGATCTGCAACTGACTGGCACCCAGATCGCCGGCACCGCGCTGCGCCTGCAGGCGGCGGGCGATCTGCTGCACGGCGGCACCAGCAAGGCGCAGTCGGTGCAGATGGAGGCGGGGCGCGACCTGAGCATGGCCGGCACGGTGCAAAGTGCGTCGACCCTGCAGGCGCAGGCGCAGCGCGCGCTGCAGCTGGATGGTCAGGCGCTGGCCGGCGGCAGCGTGCAGTTGCGCGGTGCCAGCGTCGGCACCGGCAGCGCCGCGGTGCTGCAGAGCACGGCGGACATCGCCGTGGACGGCGGCAGCATCGACAGCCAGGGTGCGCTCGACGCCGGCACCGACCTGACCCTGCACAGCCAGGACGCGCTGCGCCTGGCCGGCATCGCCCAGGGCGGCAACGATGTGCTGCTGACCGCCGCGGGTGCGTTCGACAACAGCGCCCGCGTGGTGGCCGGGCGCGATCTGCAGGTGCAGGCGGGCAGCGCGGCCAACCGCGCCGCCGGCACGCTCGCCGCCGGCCGCGGGCTGGATCTGCACGTCGATGGATTGCTCGACAACGCCGGCCTGCTGCGCGGCGAGCAAGCGCTGATGCTGCAGGCCGGCAGCCTGCAGCACAGCGGCACGCTCTCCACCGGCCAGGCGCTGACGCTGCGCAGCAGCGGCGCGGTGGACAACCGCGGCAACGTGATCGCCGGCGGCGACCTGCTGGTGGACGTGGGCAGCCTCAGCAACAGCGGCCAGCTCGGCAGCCAGAACGGGCAGGTCACGCTGAGCAGCCAGGGCGATCTGCAGCTGGGCGGCAGCGTGATCGCCGCGCAGGCATTGAACGCCACCGCGCTGGGCGACCTGCGCCTGGACGGCGTGGCCAAGGCGCGCGCGATCGCTCTGAGCGGACGCGATGTCGGCGTCGCCGGTGCATTGCAGAGCGCGACCAACGCGACGCTGCAGGCGCAACGCGCGCTGCGCATCGACGGCCAGGCCCTGACCACCGGCGATCTGCAACTGCAAGGCGCCAGCGTCGCCACCGGCAACGCGGCGGTGCTGCAGAGCGCGGCCGGCGCCATCACCCTGCAAGGCGGCAGCCTCGACAGCCGCGGCATGCTCGACGCCGCCACCGATCTGGCCCTGCGCAGCGATGGCACCCTGGCCGTGGCCGGCGTGGCCCAGGCCGGGCGCGACGTCGCGCTCGCCGCAGGCACCCAGCTGACCAATGCCGCGCAAGTGCTGGCCGGCCGCGACCTCAGTGTCGCCGCCACCGGCATCGCCAATGCCCAAGGTGGCAGCCTCGCTGCGAAGGGCGCGCTGGCCCTGACCACCGCCGGCACCCTCGCCAACGCCGGCACCTTGCAGTCCGGCCAGGCCATGACCCTGCAGGTCGGCGATCTGCAGCACAGCGGCCAGGCCTACGCCGGCGACACGCTGAGCCTGCGCACCAGCGGCGCCATCGACAGCCAGGGCGAGTTGATCGCCAAGCGCGACCTGCAGCTCGATGCCGCGCGCATCGCCAGCACCGGCCAGCTCGGCAGCCAGAGCGGCCAGGTCACGCTGACCAGCCAGGGTGATCTGCAACTGGGCGGCACCGTCGCCGCAGGCACCGGACTCAGCGCGCAGGCGCAGGGCGATCTGCTGCAGGCCGGCATGCTCAACGCGCAGGCGCTGGACCTGCGTGCGGGGCGCGACCTGACCCTTGGTGGTCAGCTCGCCACCACGCAGGGACTGCAGGCGCAGGCGCAACGCGACCTGCAAGTGAACGGCAGCGTCAGCGCCGGCCAGGACGCCACCCTGCAGGCCGGCGGCACCCTGCGCAGCGGCAGCCAGAGCGTGCTGCACAGCGCCGGCGCGCTGCAGTTGAATGGCGCCGCCATCGACAGCCAGGGCACCGTCGACGCCGGCACCACCCTGGCGATGACCAGCACCGGCGATCTCGCCCTCGGCGGCCTGGTGCAGTCCGCTTCGACGCTCGACCTGCGCGCCACCGGCGCGCTTACCAACGCCGCCCAGGTGGTCGCGGGCAGCGACCTGAGCCTCACCGCCGCCAGTGCCACCAACAGCGGCAGCGGCACGCTCGCCGCCCTGGGCAACGCCACCTTCACCGTGAGCGGCCTGCTCAGCAACGCCGGCGCGCTGCGTGCGCGCCAGCGCCTGCAGTTGGACGTCGGTTCGCTGCAGCAGACCGGGCGCAGCTACGGCGTGCAGCGCCTGGCGCTGACCGCCAATGGCGCCGTCGACAACCGCGGCGACCTCATCGCCGGCAGCGCCTTGCGCGTGCAGGCGGCCAGCGTCGCCAGCAGCGGCCAGCTCGGCAGCGAAACCGGCGACGTGGCCCTGGTCAGCCAGGGCGACCTGAACCTGGGCGGTACCCTGGCCTCGGCCGGCGGGTTCAGCGCGCAGGCCGGCGGCGCGCTCAACCAGAGTGGCGCCTTGAGCGCGGCGACCACGCTGCAACTGCAGGCGCACGGCGACCTGACCGTGGCCGGCACCCTCAACGCCAACCAGGTCGTGCTCGGCAGCGACGCCGGCGTGCTTCAGCGCGGCACCGTCAGCGGTGCGGACATCGCGCTGCAGGGCCAGCGCATCGACAACGCCGGGCAGACCCTGTCCAGCGGCAACCTGCGCCTGAGCGGCGGCGATGTCGCCATCGGCGGCGTGGCCGCGGCCGGCGTGCGCAGCGACGGCAGTCTCGGCACCAGCGGCGCGTTGACCCTGCATGCCGACGGCACGCTCAGCGCCAGCGGCCGCCTGATCGCCGCCGGCAACCTCACCGCAGACGCCACGCAACTCGCGCTGGCAGGCAGCACCACCCGCGTCGGCGGCAACGCCACGCTGACCGCGAGCGGCGACGTCGACCATCGCGGCGCCGACCTGCTCGCCGGCGGCCTGCTCACCGTGCGCGCCGGTGGCGCGCTGGACAACAGCGCGCTCAACGGCGTCGGCGGCACGCTGCAGGCGGCGGGCCTGGACCTGGGCGCGGCCGCGCTGCGCAACGGCAACGGCAGCCTGGTGCAGAGCGGCAGCGGTATCACCCGCATCGCCGTCACCGGCGCGTTCGACAACACCAGCGGCCGCCTGGTCAGCAACGGCGGCGACCTGCAACTGGGCGCCGCGTCGATCAACAACACACAAGGACGCATCGAACACGCCGGTAGCGGCACCCTCACGGTCGGCAGCAGCGGCGCCCTCGGCAATGCCGGCGGTCGCATTCTCACCCAGGGCCAGCTGCAACTCAGCACCGGCAACACGCTCGACAACCAGGGCGGCGCCATCGCCGCGGCCGGCGATGCCAGCGTCACCGCGGCTGGCCTGGGCAACGTCGGCGGCAACGTGTCCGCACGCGGCTTGAATGTGCAACTGGGCAGCGGTGCGCTCGACAACCGCCTCGGCGTGGTGCAGGCCACCGGTGGCAGCCTGGTGCTGCGTGCCGACAGCCTCGAGAACCGCGGCGGCACCATGCAGGCGCTGAGCAGCGGTGGTGCTGGCGGCGACATGCGCGTGGATCTGGCGCATACGTTGAACAACGACGCGGGCGTGATCGGCGCCAGCACCGATCTGACAGTGGGCGCGGAGAACGCGAGCAACAGCGGCGGGACCTTGCAGGCCGGGCGCGACCTGGCGCTGACCGCACGCGGCCAGCTCGACAACCACCAGAGCGGCCGCATCGGTGCCGCCCGCGATCTCAGCGTCGCGGTCAACGGTGCGCTGCTCAACAGCGGCGGCCAGCTCGACAGCGGCAACGCCATGACCTTGTCCGGCGGCCGCATCGACAACAGCCAGGGCAGCATCGTCAACAACGGCGGCGGCCTGACCCGGCTCACCACCGGCGGCGAGTTGCGCAACGTCGGCGGCAGCCTGGGCGGGCGCGGCAGCGTGGTGCTCGACGCCGCCAGCATCGCCAACGGCAGCGGGCAACTGGTGGCTGGCGGCGACCTGGTCGCCAACACCAACTCGCTCGACAACCAGGGCGGCAGCGTCTACGCCGGCGGCAGCATGCTGTTGCAGCGGAGCGGCGCCACGCTCGACAACCGCAACGGCAGGATCAAGGCCGAACAGGCGGTGCGCCTGAGCCTGCAGAACCTGAGCAACAGCGGCGGCCAGATCGGCGCCGGCAGCAGCGTCGGCGGCGCGGGCGACGTGGTCATCGACACCGTCGGCTTCGACGGCGGCGGCAGCATCCTCGGCCAGAACCTGCTCGACCTGACCATCCGCAGCGATTACACCCATCGCGCCGGTGCCGACATCACCAGCAACGGCGACTTCCGCCTGGCGGTGGGCGGCAACTTCGTCAACGCCTCGGCGCTGCAGGCCGGGCGCAGCCTGGGCATCAATGCCAGCAGCATCAACAATGTGGCCGGCGCCAGCATGCGCTCGGGCAACGTGCAGTTGAACACCGGCGGCAGCGTCACCAACGCCGGCGACCTCTCCGCCAGCGGCAACCTGCAGGTCACCGCCGGCTCGGTGTCCAACACCGGCAGCCTGGTCGGCGGCAACGTGCTGGTGGACACCGGCACCCTGGTCAACGGCGCCGACCTGGGCGGCGCCACCGACAACGCCGCCTATGGCAGCGCGCTGATCGGCGCCACCAGCGGCATGACCCTGCTGGTGCGCGACCAACTGGTCAACCGCGACGCGAAGATCTTCAGCCTCGGCAGCATCGCCATCGGCGCCGCGCGCGACGGCAACGGCACGCTCACCGCGCGTACCGGCACGCTGGACAACGTCTCCGGCAGCATCGAGGCGGATGGCAGCATCCTGATTGCGGCGAATCAGATCAATAACCGGCGGCGGGTGCTGAACACGCAGACTGGTCCGTTGTCGGATGCGGACAAGGCGGCGGCGAATGCGGCAATGCCGAGCGAGTTGATCGAAGCGCGCAGCATCAAGATGCCTGCCAATACCTCGGCGCGCTTTCCGTACAAGGGCAAGCAGCCGGGCGTCTATCGCGAGTACTCGGTGGAGCAGCGCGAGAGCCTGCTCGCTGCCAGCGCGGAAGGGCGCATCGTCGCGGGCGGCAACATCGCATTGTCAGGCAGCGTGACCAACACCACCTCGACCATTGCCGCGGCCGGTGCCCTGCTAGTCAATCAGCGCGGTGTCGGCGGCATGGCCGACGGCATGATCACGGGCGGCGAGTCGGTGGCGAACCAGGCGCTGTCGCTCAAGCAGGTGGTGAAGCAATCGGACGTGGAGTACGTCGTGACCGGCGTGGTCGACGATTGTGCGCAGACCGCCAACGGCAAGCGCATGGTGTGCTACTACGACACCGAAGAGAAACCCATTTCGTCGACGACGATCGACTCCAGCTATACCGCCCTCGCCGCCAACATGACCGGCGGCCAGGGCGTCTCGATCAACGGCGCTTCCATCAGCAACGGCGCGGTTGGTAGCGACGGCCGCAGCATCAGTGGCGCCACCTTCAACGCTACCCAGGGCGGCGCCCTGAACCGTCGCGGCACGCAGAGCGCCGCCGGCGCCGGCGGCATCGCCGTGCAGGCGCAGACCGCTGCGACGCCCACCAAGGCCAACGTCGGCAACCATATCGCCACCGCCAGCCTCGGTGCCATCCGCATCGACGACGGCCAGGCCACGCTGGTCGGCGGCAGCAACACCAATGCGTCCCAGGTCCAGGCCAGCGGCGTGCAGGCCCAGCTCGGCGGCGCCGGCAGCGGCGGCCGCAGCCAAGTCCAGGCTGGCACCGCACAGGCGGTGCTCACCGCCGGCACCGTACCGGGCCAGTACCAGCAGATCGACCCCGGTACCGGCCAGGTGCCGCAAGTGGTCGGTGGCGTCGGCGCGCCGTTGGGCAACATCGTGCTGCCGATGGGCGGGCTGTATCGCCTGGTCGGCAGCAACGGCGCCAGCGTCAATACGCTGGGTCGCGCTGCCAACGGCCTGGGCGGGGTCAAGGCCAACAACAGTGCCCCCGGCCGACGCTACCTGATCGAGACCGATACGCGCTTCGTCGACTACGACAACTTCATCAGCAGCGATTACCTGCTGGACAAGCTCGGCGTGGATCCGCAGTGGACCCAGACCCGCCTGGGCGACGGCTTCTACGAACAGCGCCTGGTGCTGGACCAGATCACCCAACTCACCGGCCGCCGCTACCTGGGCAACTACGCCGACGGCGTGGCCCAGTACCGCGCGCTGCTCGACGGCGGCGTCGCCGAGGCCGGCACCCTGCACCTGAGCGTGGGCGTGGCGCTGACCGCCGATCAGGTCGCCGCGCTGACCCACGACATCGTGTGGATGGTGGAACAGGAGTATCAGGGCCAGAAGGTGCTGGTGCCGGTGGTGTACCTGTCGTCGAAGACCGCGCTGACCCTGCGCAGCGACGGCGCACTGCTGGCCGGCGGCGCAGGCGACACCGTGCTCAACGCTACGGCCAACCTGAGCAACAGCGGCACCATCAGCGGCGCCAACGTCAGCGCCACCGCCGGCAACCTGCTCAACCAGGGTCGCATCGTGTCCAGCGGCACCGTGGCGCTGCAGGCCAAGCAGGATCTGCTCAATCTCGGCGGCCAGATCGCCGGCCGTGACGTGCTGCTCAGCGCCGGCCGCGACCTGACCAGCACCACCCGTGACGCCATCGCCGGCGGCGACCTGCGTTCGGGCATCACCGCCAGCAACAACCTGCTGCTGCAGGCCGGTCGAGACCTCAGCCTCACCGGCACCACCGTGCAGGCCGGCAACAGCGCGGCGTTGCTGGCGGGCAACAACCTCACGCTGCAGCCGACCGCGCTGCGCGACGAGTCCGGCCTGATGCGTGGTGGCGATGGCACCAGCCTGACCATCGGCAACAACCTGTCCCTGCAGGCCGGCAACGACCTGCAACTGCACGGCGTAGCGATCGCTGCCGGTGGCGACGCCGCCCTGCAGGCCGGGCACGATCTGTCGCTGACCCCGGTCACCGATGCCAACGGCAAGGCCACGGTGCGCACCAGCCTCGCCACCGGCGGCAGCCTGCAACTGGCGGCCGGCAACGACCTCACCATCCGCCAGGCGCAGGTCAAGGCCGGCGGCGACCTGATCGCCGCAGCCGGTCACGACCTCGACGTGACCTCGGTGCTGGGCGACAGCCGCACCGTCACCGACCAGACCCGCCAGGGCAAGACCAAGGTCGTCACGACCACCACGACCCAGGACCTCGACCAGCAGGCACTCACCGCCGGCGGCAACCTGGTGCTCAGCGCCGGCCACGACGTCAACCTGACCGCCGCCAAGCTCGACGCCGGCAATGGCCTGGCGGTGGTCGCCGGCAACGACCTCAACAGCACCACCCTGACCACGGTCGACAGCAGCACCACCCTGGAGACGCGCAAGCGCTTCAAGCAGACCACCAGCACCCGCGACGAGACCGTCCACGGCACCGAGTTCACCGCCGGCGGCGACATTGCCCTGCAGGCGAGCAACGACGTGAACCTGACCGCGGCCAAGGCGTTTACCGACAAGGGTGCATTGGCCGTGTCCGCCGGCAACGACGTCAACCTGCTCGCCGAGCAGGAGCAGCACGACGCCGTGCAGGACATGCAGAAGAAGAAAACCGGCTTCCTGTCCAGCAAGACCACCACCACGCATGACGAGTGGCACGACAGCACCGCGGTGGCGACCACGCTCAGTGGCGACACCGTGCAGATCGCCGCCGGCCACGACCTGTTGTCGCAAGGCGCGCAGGTCGCCGGCACCGGCAACGTGGTGGTGGCTGCGGGCAACGACCTGACGCTGGAGACGGCGCAGAACACGCATAGCGAGGAGCACGAGAAGAAAACGAAGAAGTCCGGCATGTTCGGCAGCGGCGGCATCGGCGTGACCTTCGGCACGCAGAAGATCCAGAACAATGCCGACACCGCCGATGTCACGCATGTGGGCAGCACGGTCGGCAGCGTGGCGGGCGACGTCACGCTGGTCGCGGGCAATCGTTACGCGCAGACCGGCAGCGACGTGCTGGCCAATGCCGGCGACATCACGGTGAAGGCGAAGGACATCGCCATCACCGAGGTCCACGACACCACCGATGCCGAGCAGCGCAGCAAGTTCAGCCAAGGTGGCCTGTCGATCACGCTCAGTTCCGCAGCGCTGAACCTGGCCCAGTCCGCTTACGACACGGCCAAGGCTGGCTCCAAAGTCAGTGGCGATGCGCGCATGCAGGCGCTGGCGGCGGGGTCCGCGGCCTACAGCGCCTATGGCGCCGCCAGCTCGCTGAGTCAGACCGGAAGCGCACTGGCCAGCGGCAGTGCCGCCAGCGCTGCGCAAGGGGCAAACATCAGCATTGCCGTGACGGTGGGTGGCAGCAAGAGCGAGAGCAAGAGTACCCAGTCGGCGGACCAGGCCAAGGGCTCCAAGCTACAGGCCGGCGGCGACGTCAATCTGATCGCTACTGGCGGCGGCGATGCGAGCAACCTGCTGGTACGTGGCAGCGACGTTACCGCTGGCCACGACCTGCTGCTGGCCGCCGATCACGATGTCACCATCGAGGCCGCGAAGAACACGGCCGAACAGCACAGCACCAGCAAGAGCAGCAGCGCTGCGGTCGGCGTTGCGATCACCTACGGCGCTGATGGGTTCGCGGCGGGCGTGACGTTGAGCGCCAGTGGGGCGCGTGGCAAGGCCAATGGCGAGGATGTCAGCTATACCAACAGCCATGTGGCTGCTGGCAACAACGCCACGATCATCAGCGGCAACGACACCACGCTCAAGGGCGCACAGGTCTCCGCGGACAAGGTGATCGCCGATGTCGGTGGCAACCTCAACATCGAGAGCCTGCAGGACACCAGCACCTACGCCAGCAAGGACAAGTCGATCGGTGGCAGCGTCACGTTCGGCATGGGGTTCAGTGCCAGCGCCAGCTACAGCAGCAACAAAGTCAATGGCGACTACGCCAGCGTCACCGAGCAGAGCGGCATCCAGGCAGGCAAGGGCGGCTTCGACATCACCGTGGGCGGCAACACCGACCTGAAGGGCGCGGTGATCGCCAGCAGCCAGGACGCGATCGACCAAGGCAAGAACCGCCTGAGCACCGGCACGCTGACCTATAGCGACATCGCCAACACCAGCAGCTACGACGCCAAGGGCATCAGCCTGTCGGGCGGCTACAGCGTCGGCACCGACGACGATAAGTCCAAGGGCAGTGAGGGCCAGACACCTTCCACCACCAACAATGGCAGCAATTGGTCCTGGCAGAACTACAACACCGGGGCCAACGGCAGCGCGGCCGGCTACGGCCATGAGAGCGGCGATGCGCAATCCACCACGCACAGCGGAATCAGTGGCGGGGCGCTGGTCATCACCGACGAAGCGGGGCAGCAAGCAAAGACCGGCAAGAGCGTGGCGGACGCGCTGGCCGGCCTGAAGCGCGATGTCGTTACGGGCGATGACGCCAACGGCCTGACCAAGCAATGGGATGGGCAGAAGCTGCAGGAACAGGTGGCGGCGCAGGCGGAGATCACGGCGACGTTCGGGCAGCAGGCAGGGCAGTTCGTCGGTGAGTACGCGACTAAGAAAGCCGAGGAGTTGCGCCTTGCTGGTCGAGAGGACGAGGCGGCCAAATGGGACGAGGGCGGAGCCTATCGTGTTGCTGCTCACGCGGTTGTGGGACTACTTGGCGGACAAGCAGAAGGAGCGATAGGTGCTGCAGGAGCGGCAATTGCAGCGCCAGCACTCAACAGATTGACAGCAGATCTTCCTGACGGCGTTAGAGAAGCCGTTGGCTTGGCAGTTGCTGCCGGTATTGGCTCAGTTGCCGGGGAGGGTGGCGTCGCAGCTGCGATCAATGAAGATGCTAACAATCGTTTGCTGCATCCGGCGGAAGCGAAGACGATCGCGGACTATTCGGAGGCCTTCGCGCGCTACCTGAATGATGGGAAAGATCCTTCGCCGGAGCAGGTCGAGGAAGCGAAACGGCGCTTGACGGAACGTGCGCTGTATCAAATCGACAGCGGCTTTGCCGACAATGCCTCTGCAAAAAGTGACATCCAGGCCGCGAGTTTCATCAATACGCTCTCGAAGCGACTGGGGGCGAATGTCGGGGATGTTGGCGGCGGCATGCTGTTCGATGCGCGTGGCACTGACGCATTTGACAATCACATCATCAATAGTGCCTACATCGTAGACAATCTTTCCCTCTATAACAGCATTAACACTGAAAATTTAGGGAAGAAATATTTGCCAGGATACTCAGGCGCATATTTGGCGTATGCCAATGCTGTGACTGATCGGAGATGGGCTGAAGATGGAACGACTCTTCAGGAGGCCGCACAGCTTGTAAATCAAGGAAACTTCTTAAAGCACTTTGCTACCAATGGTGTAGAGGCGCCCATGGTAGGAAGTCTGAATGGAATTTTGTTTAGTAACTTGGAGCATGCGGGGAAGCTCGATCCCCTGAATGGAAAAAGCGTTCTTGAAAATTGGGTTATTACACAGACAATTGTTGATGCCCTCGAAGGCCCAGTGGGAGTAGGGGAGGTAGGTGGTCGTGGAAGGTTGAGCAGGGAACCGGAAAGCCCGAAAGATCTTACAGACAGTGTTGCTGTTAAGACGTCGTTGGGTAAGAACGTAGAAAATCCACTAGATGAGCCACAAATTTTAACAAATCAAAGGATTGGATCTGAATTTGAGCGGCAAGTAATTGATGCGTTCAACCATGTTGATGGGGTAAAAAACATGGATACAATTACGGTTACGCTACCAAACGGCAAGCAGGTGACGACAATTCCAGACATGTGGGGGCGGAATGTCGGCGGCAAAATTGAGGTCAAGAATGTTATAAAGCTTGACATGTCTGACCAGCTACGGGCACAACTACAGCATTCGAAGGTAACTGGTGAGCCAATGAACATTATCGTTAGTGACCGAACAAAAAGAATATCAAAGATTCTTCAAAAGGAAGTGAGGGGTACTGGCGGAGACATCTATGTATACGATCCAAAAACTGGAAATCTGACGAAGTTCTAATCCATACAGCCATGAAGCCATTCATAAGGATTGCGATAAGTACCAAGGCCGACACGACTTCTTGGTCGGTTGGTGACGCGCTCATTAATTTGTTTACTGAAAACAGTCTAATTTTTCCTGAATTCGTATCTCATAATCCTGATAAGTTTTCTGAAAATTTCCCCGGGAAAGATGGTTGCAAAGACCTATGGGCAAGCGTCGCTCAAATTCGTGCCCAGGGTTCGATGTCAGAATTTTATCAAGACTTCTGTTTGAGACGGAAAAAGACCGTTAAGTATCGTAGTTCCCTTAGCCATAGGATGATAAACGTTAGGTCGCAAGTTGTTCCCGCTAGCTTTGATCTACATGCGGATTGGAGCGAAAAAATTGAATGGCGTTCATTGTTTAGATCGTTATGTAAAATCTTGAAGCCCCAGCTTGCTATGCTCCATTTATTTACGAAATCGGAATTGAATTTAATTGGCGAAAGTCATAACTTCGCTATTGGCTCTTTTGGCACTGCCCTCGACCCTAAAGTTTATGGTGTAGGTTGGGCAATGTTCTACGGCGATGAATTTCAAAATTTCGATTTTAAATCTATTGACTTCTGCGGTTTTGAGCATGAACAAATAGGCGATGGACACATGATTATGGTTACAGAAAAGATAGGGGATGTTTTAGATGATTATTCTAAATTTGATGCGCGGCGAAACGAATTGAAGAGGTGCTTCCCTTCTGGATTTTTTGCAGATAATATTTAGTTGCTTTAAAAAACAGCATGCCGCCCGTAAATTTTATTTATTGAAATGAGCATCTAAAGTGCGCCCTTAGATTTTAAGTGAATATAAGTGCTTCCGAACATGAAGATGGTGAAGGTAACGGGGTGCAGGTCTGCCAGGGTTTACGGTAGATGCCCGTAGTCAAGGAGACGTCGCGCTCCGCGACCAAGCAGGGCAGCAGCTGCATAAAGCTATTCTTGGACCTCGGCAGCGTCACCGCTTTCAGCTTCATGCTTTCTTCCTGCGCAGCTTCGGCCGGGCCTTCGTCCGTGTAGCCTTGATCTACTAAGCTAGTTTCACCGTGACGCCCTGCAGGCCGGCCACGACCTGTCGCTGACCCCGGTCGCCGACACCAACGGCAAGGCCACGGTGCGCACCAGCATCGCCACCGGCGGCAGCCTGCAATTGGCCGCCGGCAACGACCTCACCATCCGCCAGGCCCAAGTGAAGGCCGATGGCAACCTGATCGCCGCGGCCGGGCACGATCTCAACGTGACCTCGGTGCTGGGCGACAGCCGCACCGTCACCGACCAGACCCGCCAGGGCAAGACCAGGGTCGTCACCACCACGACCACCCAGGACATCGACCAGCAGGCGCTCACCGCCGGCGGCAACCTGGTGCTCAGCGCCGGCCACGACGTCAACCTGACCGCCGCCAAGCTCGACGCCGGCAACGGCCTGGCCGTGGTCGCCGGCAACGACCTCAACAGCACCACCCTGACCACGGTCGACAGCAGCACCACCCTGGAGACGCGCAAGCGCTTCAAGCAGACCACCAGCACCCGCGACGAGACCGTCCACGGCAGCGAGTTCACCGCTGGCGGCGACATCGCCCTGCAGTCCGGCCACGACGTGAACCTGACCGCGGCCAAGGCGTTCACCGAGACCGGTGCGCTGGCCGTGTCCGCCGGCAACGACGTCAACCTGCTCGCCGCGCAGGAGCAGCACGACGCTGTGCAGGACATGCAGAAGAAGAAAAAAGGCTTCCTGTCCAGCAAGACCACGACCACGCACGACGAGTGGCACGACAGCACCGCAGTGGCGACCACGCTCAGCGGCGACACCGTGCAGATCGCCGCGGGCCACGATCTGCTCTCGCAGGGCGCGCAGGTCGCCGGCACCGGCAATGTTGTCGTTGCTGCGGGCAACGACCTGACGCTGGAGACGGCGCAGAACACGCATAGCGAAGAGCACGACAAGAAGGTCAAGAAGACCGGTCTGTACAGCGGCGGCGGCTTCAGCGTCACCCTGGGTGCGAGCAAGCAGACCAATACGCTCGACACCACCGAAGTGAGCCAGAGCGGCAGCCTGGTAGGCAGTACCGATGGCTCCGTCACCCTCACAGCTGGCAATGCCGTGGCGATCACCGGCAGCGACGTGCTGAGCAAGACCGGCACCGCCATCGTCGGCAAGGACGTCACCATCGCCGCGGTCGAGAACCGCGTGGACACGGTGCAGACGTCCAAGCAGCAGAGTGCCGGGATCAGCCTTGGATTGACCGGTGGCTTGGTCGATGCGGCGCAAACCGCGTACGGGGCGGTCAAGCGTGGCTCGGACGTAGACGACGATCGGCTCAAGGCGCTTTATGCGGCGAAGGCCGGTTACGCGATCGGCGATGCGGCTGGTCTGGCCAGCAATGGCCTGAAGGGCTACAACGGCGAAGCAGTTGCCGGCAACATGACGAAAACCGGTGACGCGTCAGCGGGCGGCGCTCAGGGAGCGGCCAACGCCACAGGCGTGAGCCTGCGCATCGGCATCGGCGCCAGCAGCTCGTCCAGCAAGACGACGACCCACGAAGAGACCACCGGCGGCAGCCGCATCCTCAGCGACGGCAATGTGACCATCGCGGCCACGGGCGGCGATCTCAACGTCATCGGCAGCAAGATCGCCGGCGACAACGTGGCACTGGCCGCGGCGAACAACCTCAACCTGCTGAGCCAGCAGGAAACCAACACGACCAAGGCGGAGAACAAGAACGCCGGTGGCGAAATCGGCGTCAGTGTCGGCGCAACGACCGGCTACTACCTGACCGTGTCGGCCGGCAAGGGCAACGCCAAGGGCAACAGCAATCTCCACACCGAAAGCGTGGTCACGGCCAACGACACGCTGACCTTGGCCAGCGGCAACGACACCACGATCAAGGGTGCGCAGGCGATTGGCGACACCGTGCTGGCCAAGGTCGGCGGCGACCTGCTGATCCAGAGCGAGCAGGACACCAACGACTACAAGAGCAAGCAGCAGCAGGCCAGCCTGACCCTGGCGACCGGCTCCGGGAGTGGTGGCAGCTACAGCCAGCAGAAGGTCAACAGCAGCTACACCAGCGTCAAGGAACAGAGCGGCATCCAGGCGGGCAACGGTGGATTCGATATCACCGTCGGCGGCGACACCCATCTCATTGGCGCCGCCTTCGCCAGCACCGCCGACGCTGACAAGAACCGCCTGTCCACCAACGGCTTGACGGTGGAGGACCTGCAGAACAAGGCCGAGTACAAGAGCAGTGGCGTGTCGGTCGGCGGTGGGACCGGAAGCAGCATGGTCAGTGTTGCCGCGCGTACCGGGCTGAGCATGCTCGGTAACAGCAGCGACAGCAGCAGTAGCACCACCAAGAGCGACATCGCAGCTGGCACGGTGGAGGTGCGCAACGGCGACACCGCGGCGCTGTCGGGCCTGGACCGCAAGACCACCGAGTTGCAGCAGTCGGGCCTGAAGGAAATCTTCGACGAGAAGAAGATCGCCGAGCAGAAGGAGTTGGCCGCGGTGGCTGGCGAAGTCGGGTTCCGTGTAGCGGGCGACGTTGCCGTAGACATGCAGCATAAGGCGCAAACAGATCTCGCCCAGGCCCAGGCGGCCGGCGATCAGGCGGGAATAGACGACGCACTGTCGCGCCTGGCGAGCTGGGGTGATGGTGGAACTGCGAAGACCTTGCTGCATGGCGTCACTGGCGCTGCGGTAGCGGCGCTTGGTGGTGGCGATGCGCTCAGCGGAGCAGTTGGCGCCGCCGTATCCGAAAAAGCAAAGCAGGCAATGTTCGACTATCTGCTCGCTCAGGGACTCTCGCCGAATGATGCGACGTTCAATAGCTTGATGGAACTGGGCAGTGCCGCATTGGGCGGCTTGGGCGGTCAGCAGACTGGAGCCAATACTGCATTGGCAGGCGAACAGTTTAATCGTCAGCTCCATCCAGTCGAACTCAGCTTCATTGCAGCAAAAGCCGACGACTACGCTGCATATGCCGGTATCAGCGAGAAAGAAGCCGTGCAGTTGTTGATTAATGCAACGCTTGACCAAGTGGATAACGACGCGCAGCAGCATACAAGGAGCAAAGACGCAGCAACATACCAAGCAGCTTTTAATTGGCTTGCCTATGAAGCGGCAAAAGTCAATCTTGGCTTCACTAATGAAAAGGGTCAGTCGCAACAGGCATTTACAGCGACTATTGGCCAGTTCTATGACTCGACTCTATTCGATGGCCCGTATCGTGGAACGCTCTTCACCAAGTTGACTGACAAAGTTTTGGGGACCAACTGGACTGGAACATTCTCGATCTCGAATGATAAGTATCTTTCCACTGCAGCTGATCTAAAGTTGGAGGGACAGTACCAAGAATGGCGCGCGACCCGGCCAGCGGACGTCTCAAAATGGAGCGACGAAGATCTGAACACGATGGTTGGCTTCGTTCAGAAGAACGATCTTCGGAAGCTGGCGCAATTCGGCATCTTTGGTCCGCCTGGCGCCACCTGGGTATCGTTGTCCGATGGCGACTACAAAACAGTCGTCAATGATGCGGCAGTGAATATTGCAAGCGGCGTCGTACCTGTGGGTTCGGTGGGCCGCTCCATTGAACACACTGCAGAAGTTGTGTCAGACGTTTCTAGTGAAGTTAGAAACGCGGATAGAGTGGCTGAAGCAAACATTTTAGATAAAATCGGTGACAAAAAAATCACTGGCGCAGTAAATGTAGAAACACCAATCGTAAAAGTTAATACCGGAGGCGCCATAAAGGGTACTCATGAATATGAGTTGCTTAACAATCCTGGCGCGAGAGCGGCTAATACAAGGTATGAGCTTGATAATGGTAACTCTTTCACGACTAACAGTGCTGGCCAGGTAGAGGAACTCACCTTTACGCCGGTTAAAAGTAAGGTGCCACGAGACGCGAGACAAACGGAAGCAGGAAAGCAAGGGCGCACTACAGATGTTGGCGGACATGCCCAAGCGTGTAGTCAGGGAGGCACCTGTGACGGTTATAATTTGTTCCCGCAGGACGGAAATTTCAATAATTCTGCTTATAAGGTATTCTATGAGAATGAAATTAAAAAGGCGCTAAATGATCCGAAGGTAACTGTGGGCCCAACTACCATAAGATTCAATAGAGCCACTCCCAGTTCGCCGAGGCCGGATACAATATCTGTAAAGTATACTATTGATGGGAAAACAACAACGCGGATTTTTGAAAATGAAGCTAATAAAATCCCATGGGATGAAAAATGATCACTAAAGACTTTGATATAATCAAAGAGATTTTTTCAATCATAGATAATGGTATCATCGAAGGTTATGATTCTTTCAATTTTGAGGTTAAAGTTGAAGTTGGTTACATCGACACCCAGTTAACAGTGGAAAGAAACGGAACTGTGACAACTGATGCCAAGACGGATATCAATGATGCAGTGTTATATGCACTAGTAAAGCGTCTTAGAGAAAGCGCTGCGCAACGTGGGGAGTGTTGGGCTTCTTTTGTTATCTCTTACAGAATTGGTGAGCAAGTAAAAACAAATTTTAAATACAGCAAATAATAATGACCGCAAAGTGGTAATTGTGTGTCCTGCTATAGGGCGGCACCGTACTCAACACCACGGCCGATCTGAGCAACACCGGCACCATCAGCGGCGCCAATGTCAGCGCCAACGTCGGCACCCTGCTCAACCAGGGCCGCATCGTGTCCAGCGGCACCGTGGCGTTGCAGGCCAATCAGGACCTGCTCAACCTCGGCGGCCAGATCGCTGGCCGCGACGTGCTGCTCAGTGCCGGCCGTGACCTCACCAGCACCACCCGCGACGCCCTCGCCGGCGGCGACCTGCGGTCGGGCATCACTGCCGGCAACAACCTGCTGCTGCAGGCCGGCCGCGACCTCAGCCTCACCGGCACCACCGTGCAGGCCGGCAACAGCGCCGCACTGCTGGCGGGCAACAACCTCACACTGCAGCCGATGCAGAACCTGGTCAGCGCGTTGGTCGGTGGTGTCGCCGGCGGCGAGACTGGCGCCAGCGTTGCAGTGGATGGAGAGAACTTCAACCGGCAGCTGCATCCGGACGAGCTGAAGAAGATCAATGCCAATGCTGCCACGTTCGCAGCGATGGAATGTGGCGATGCATGCACACCACAACAGGTGGAAGCCGCGCGGCAGCGCCTGATCGTCCAGGCCATGCGTCAAACGGATAGCCGTTGGGACAGCATCCTAGGTATGGGGGGACTAGTCGCCCAGGACGGAAATGCACAAAGTTTCCTGTCATCAATCACACAGACCAAGGGCAATTACACAGACTTTGGCTCCGACTGGGCCCAGTACAACGATCACTCGATGTTCGCCGACGCCTTGCGTGGCACACCAGCGCTTGATCAGGTGTACGGCGCAGTGCTGCGCACCGCAACGAGTCAGGACGACCAGCGCCACTTGCTGCAGGCGCTGAACCGCACGGATGCTGGCTGGACCGATGACTATGTCCATGGCGTCTTGAATCGAGACGCATGGGCCATCGGGACGACCTTCACTGGCGATGTCGGGTTCGTCGCGGATGTAACGCACAAGCTGGCGACGGGAGATGCAAAGGGCGCTCTCAGTGCGGTCGCCGGGGCCGTAGTGCTGTCCAAGGTCGGTGAGTTGGGTGGAATCGTTGCCGGCAAGGCCGTCACCATCATCAAGGAAGCCTTGAATTCAACCAAGGGCGCTTCTGATTCGGTGCTGCCGTTGGTGGTGAAGGAGACTGCAACGACCGGCACTGCGGGAGATGTACTCACTGAAGTGCCGTTGTTGAAGCCAGAGGCGCCCAACCCGAACAGCGTGGTGGATGTGCCCAGAGGCAATGGAATCGATACCTCTGGTTTGGCTGGCTTCCCTGAGGTGCCTCCTGGCTATAGCAGGTTGAAGTCGGGAGGAGCCGCCGCGAATGAGACAGGTGGGCTGCCCGAAGGATATCGTCGGCTAGTAAGCAATGATGGTGAAAATGTTATCCAGGGGCCTGCAGGAGAGATCTATGGAAGTGAAGAACTACTTACGCAGGCTTTAAAGTCCGACGTAAAGTTTGTTCCTTCGGATCCGGTTAAAGTGTCAGATGCCCACAGCGTTAATACGATAACAGAGGCCACTAGGTTCGGCGCTGGAAATCGTACTGTCGCTAAGACTGTCGCCAAGGGAGACGTAAATCTTCAGATTGACATTGATGAGATTAGTGCAGGTAAAGCGAAATTGCTTGAAAATGGCGACGTCTTAACTTCATCCGGGCGCGTGTACGGAACTCATCCGGGGAGCTCTACAGTATTTCCTAAGAGCGGCCCAGGATTAATTCAATTATCGCAAGCAGAGTTTGGGATTTACAAGGAGATGGTAAAAGGCGGTGGTTTGCAAAACAATGCACTCAAGCGTTTGGAGGCCCTTTTGAAATCTGGAAACAAAGGAGTTGATGAATTTTCTGAAGAAAAGCTTGTTGAACTATTTAGGAGCAAGAAATGAGCATTTCCCTTTTTGAAATTTCCCTGAAAGAAAAATTCATTTTTACGGACTTAGCTGCCGTGCTACCGGCCTGCATAGGTATGGGAGTAAAATACACGGTCGAATATGATTCCTTTTTTTCTCTTTCCCTGGAGGAGCAGGAGGTTTCAGTTGGACTTGACTTTGTATATTCTAGAATTGGTTACAAGACATTAATTAATGGCATTTCTTGCGTTGATTTATCTGGAAAAGCATTAGGCGAGTTCGCATCTCGCATTTCTATTGCCCTGGAAACAGAAGTAGTAATTGGGGACTACATTATGGATACTGAGATGGCCACGGGGCGTTATCTCATATATTATCCGGATGGATCATTTAGACATGCTTACGAAATAAAAAATGGCGATGGCATATTTAATGTGACTGTCGCAGACTAGGAAGGTGTCTGTACAAGCAACAGATCCGAGTGTGGCTGATTAAAATGTAAATTGGTGTATTTATCTTCGTTTTGAGGGCGGGTGGAGTAAAGAACTAAATAAGCCCGAGCCAAACACTGTTTATAATGTTGACGGGAATAAGGTGTATAGAACAAACTCGAACGGCGACGTTGAGTATGTTGAGGCGAGTTTGTCTCTAAGCACTAAGGATAGAAATACCTATCAGCAATGTAAGGCAGGAAAATGTGGCTTCGTAGACGACGAAGGCGGTCACCTTGTAGCAAGCATTTTCGACGGTCCGGGTGAAAAGTTAAACTTGGTTGTTATGAATTCCAACCTCAACAAGGGTGCTTGGAAAGCAATGGAGAATAAATGGGCGGAGGCACTAAAAGATGGAAAGTCTGTAAAGGCTACAATTGAACCCATGTACTCGGGAAAGACGCGTCCTGATGAGTTTGTTGTTAAATAACAAATAGGCTCGGATCCCCCTAAAAGAGCTGTCTTTAAAAATCAACCGGGAGGCTAATCGCTGTGAAAGATGGCAATGATATATACAAGGAAATTGCCGGCATATTATTGAATGTAGCGCCGGAAAACTCAGAAAAGGTAAAGCTGATCGCAGAAATGAAGTACGGAGATGATCATTGCGAATTTGAATATTGGGCTACCGATAGTTTGGGCCGAGAAGCGTGGTTCAGCCCACAGGAGGCACGAACGGATGTCTTGTTGATGAATTTATTGGTGGAACTCCGTTCTTATTTCAGGGCTAACAATCTTTTTAAAGGTTCGCGCCCTTGGATAGGAGCGATCGTGGCTATAGATATATCTAAGCAAAAGATATCATTGGACTTCTCCTATGAATGAGGATCCAAGCAGCTTTAGTCGGTTCTGAAGAGTAGCTTTCATCGGTTTCAGGAGTCTGTAGATTAGAATGTGCAGTTGGCGTCTGAGGCAGTCCCACTGATGCCAGAAGAGCAGGACCGCGCAACTGAGTAAAGCGACCTTGTTTATCTAATAAGGTTTGTAGGCGAGATCGATGCTCTCCCTGCGGCCATGGCTCGGACCAGGATGAGGCTTAACCGCCGGCACAATTCAGCTCTTTAAAAACCAGATCAGTCGAGTGGCCTGCTCGGCAGTAGCACGAGTTTATCTTGGGCATGCAGAACGTCAGCTATAGCGACGGTATCCTGCTGGCCGGCCACGACCTGTCGCTGACCCCGGTCACCGACGCCAACGGCAAGGCCACGGTGCGCACCAGCATCGCCACCGGCGGCAGCCTGCAACTGGCCGCCGACAACGACCTCACCATCCGCCAGGCCCAAGTGAAGGCCGATGGCAACCTGATCGCCGCGGCCGGGCACGATCTCAACGTGACCTCGGTACTGGAGGACAGCCGCACCGTCACCGACCAGACCCGCCAGGGCAAGACCAGGGTCGTCACGACCACCACGACCCAGGACATCGACCAGCAGGCGCTCACCGCCGGCGGCAACCTGGTGCTCAGCGCCGGCCACGACGTCAACCTGACCGCCGCCAAGCTCGACGCCGGCAACGGCCTGGCAGTGTTTGCCGGCAACGACCTCAACAGCACCACCCTGACCACGGTCGACAGCAGCACCACCCTGGAGACGCGCAAGCGCAAGGACATGGCACCGAGATCATTACGGCAGCAGCCCGCAGAGCCGAAACTCTCAAGCAGTATGCTTCGCCCCTGACCAGCAAGAAGCCAATACCATGACCGACACCCCCACCATCCCCGTTCTCTCCACCATCGAAGCCCGCGCCCTCGGCTGTCTGATCGAGAAGGAGGCGACCACGCCGGATGCGTATCCGCTCACGGTCAATGCGACGGTGGTGGCGGCCAATCAGAAAACCTCTCGCGAGCCGGTGATGACCTTGAGTCCGGGCGATGTCCAGCATGCGCTGCGGCAACTGGAGGGGCGTGGGTTGGTGCGGCAGCAGTTCTCTTCGCGCGCCGAGCGCTACGAGCATCGGTTGGCCGCAGCGTTGGATCTGACCCAGCAACAGGTGGCCTTGCTCGGCCTGCTGCTGTTGCGCGGTCCGCAGACGGCCAATGAGTTGCTGACGCGTGCCGAGCGCATGGCGCGCTTCGCCGATGCGGACGACGTCCGGCATCAGTTGGAACGACTGGCGCAGCGTCAGTTGGCGTTGCAGTTGCCGCGTGCCAGCGGGCAGCGTGAGGACCGTTACATGCACTTGCTCACCGGTCCGGTGGATGCGGAAGCGTTGGCGGCCACGTTCAAGGCGCGGCCGGCGGCGTCGGGGAACGACGAGTTGGAAGGCCGGGTGCAGGCGCTGGAGGCCGAGGTGGCGGAGTTGCGCGAGATCGTGGCGCAGTTGCAGGCGCAGCTCGCGTCCGAGTGACGCAGCGCTGGCGTGCCTCTAGGAGAGCCTCCACTTAACTACGGACGCTCACTTGTAGGAGCGGCTTCAGCCGCGACGCGCATTTCCTGGATCGTCTGTCGCGGCTGAAGCCGCTCCTACAAGCGCGACGACAGAACCCGCAAAGCCGCGGCAAAGGCGGCCGATGCAAAGGCGCGTTACCAGAGGTGCCTTAAACGCCCAAAGGCACTCATCAAGCGCAGCGCCCCGCGATCGCAAGATCACCCCGCCTCCACCTGCGGAATCACCGCCAGCATGTCGGTGACACCAACATCGGCACCCGCCTGGCTGAGCAGGGTGGTGGCCTGGCCGCGATGGTGGGTCTGGTGGTTGAAGAAGTGCAGCAGCAGGTCGCCGAAGCGCCGGCCGTGCGATTCGCCACGGGTGTTGCGATAGCGCAGCGCCACATCGAGGTCGTCGGCATGCAGTTGCGACATCCACTCGGCGATCGTCGCATCCAGCGCCTCGCGCTGCGTCCGCAGATCCGCCAGGCAGTCGGCCTGCGGCGCATCCAGGGCGGTGGGGACCGGCGTGGCGGCGATGGCCTGCAGCGCCGGGTGCCGTGCCGGATGCTGGGCGAAGCGCTGCAGCCAGATCGTGTCGGCCACCACCAGATGGTTGAGCGTGCCCAGCAGCGACCCGAAGAAGGCACCGCGCGGCTCGGTGATCGCGGCGTCCGGCAGGGTCGCGGCCGCGGCGTAGAGACGCTGGTTCATCCAGTGGCTGTAGTTGGCGAACAGCCGCAGTGTGTGCAGGGTGTCCATGCTCAGGCGTGCTCCTCGGGCGCATCCAACTCGCAACGATACAGCTCGACCTCGGCCGCCTCTGGGCTCAGGCGCACACGCCCCTGGGCGACGAAGCCTAGCGCGGCGAGCAGCCGCAGCGAGCGCGCATTGCCCGGGGCCACGATGGCGTAGACCCGTGGCAGCGCCAGCACGCTGCGCGCGTAGTCCAACACCGCGCGCGCCGCCTCGCTGGCGTAGCCCTGGCCTGCATAAGGTTGCAGCAGGGCATAGCCCAGATCGGGCGCGGGCAGGGTCGGCCGCAGCACCAGCCCCGCCACGCCGAGCCAGGCGCCGTCGTCGCGGCGCTCCACCGCATACAGGCCGAAGCCGTGCTCGGCGTAGCTGCGCACAGAGCCGTCGGTGAGGTAGCGGCTGGCCTGCGCTTCGTCGCGCACGCCGCGGTCGCCGATATGCGCCAGGAAGCCGGGGTCGTTGAGCAGGGCCAGCATCGGCGCGGCGTCGCGCGCGGGGTCCAGTCGGCGCAGTACGAGGCGCGCGGTCTCGATCACGGTGGACATGCGGCGCTCCTGCGGGTTGGGGCGCCAGCGTGGCGCCGTCGCCACGGCTTGGCAAGGGCGCAGGCGCAGCGCGGTTCCTGGCGTAGACGCTCTGATGCCGTGAGCCCGGGAAGCACGAAATGCCCCTGCGCAATGCCGCGCGTCCGACATCCCGGTCACGCATAACAAACGTCTAGTTAACAGCTTCACATGGGGTGCCGGTATTCTGACGCCCATGCGACCCATCCCCCGTCTCGCCACCTTCCTGTCCCTGCTCTCCCTGGCCGGCCTCGCCGAGGCCCGTGGCGTCATCGAAAAGGTGCAGATCCAGGGCCTGAACAAGGACGACGACGCGGCGATGATCGAGAACATCCAGGTCTCGCTGTCGCTGTACGACGCCATCGGCAAGGACCAGGGCGAGTCGCGCCTGGAGTACCTGCTGAGCCAGGCCGAGCGGCAGACACGGCAGGCGCTGGAGCCGTTCGGCTACTTCACCCCCACCATCACCGTCGAGGCGCCGCGCCAGGACGACAAGCTGACCGTGGTGGTGCACGTGGACAAGGGCGAGCCGATCCGGGTGCGCAATTTCCATGTGGGCATCACCGGCCCGGCCGAGGACGACCGCTACCTGGGCGACGACCTGAAGAACTTCCGCCCGCGCAAGGGAGACATCTTCGTCAGCAGCGTCTACGAGACCAGCAAGGTCACCATCACCCGGCGCCTGGCCGAGCGCGGCTACTTCGATGCCGACTTCACCCAGCGCAAGGTCGAGGTGACCCGCGCCGACCACGCCGCCGACATCGACCTGAGCTGGGACAGCGGCCGCCGCTACAACATGGGCCCGATCCGCTTCCACCAGGACTACTTCAACCAGAAGCTGTTCGATCCGCTGGTGTACTGGAAGGAAGGCAGCTACTACCACGAGGGCAAGCTCGACCGCCTGCGCGAGTCGCTGGTCAAGCTCGACTACTTCAGCGTGATCGACATCCAGCCCAAGCCGGAGGAGGCCGACGCCAACGGCGACGTGCCGGTGGACGTCAACCTCACCCGCGCCAAGCGCAGCATCTACACCGCCGGCCTCAGCTACGGCAGCGAGAGCGGCGCCGGCGTGCGCCTGGGTGTGGACCGCCGCTACGTCAACGCGCGCGGGCACAAGCTCAGCACCCAGCTGGACTACGCGCAGAAGCGCAAGAGTTTCATCACCAGCTACCGGATCCCGGCGTTCCGCTGGCTCGACGGCTGGTACACCACCTCGCTGCGCGTCTACGACGAGCAGACCGACTACATCGACCTGCGCAACGTCAAGCTCACCGGCAGCCGCAGCGGCCAGATCAACGAGCACTGGACCGCCATCGCCTCGATCAATGCGCTGCGCGAACGCTGGCGCTACGCCACCGACGAGGTCTTTGACGGCGCGCTGTACCAGACTTCCACGCTGTTCTATCCGCAGATCGAAGCCGATTACGTCGGTGTGGACGACAAGGTGTTCCCGCGCAAGGGCTTCAGCGGCAACATCAGCCTGCGCGGCGGTGCCGAGGGCGCGGGCTCGGATGCCAGTTTCGTGCAGGCGCAGATGCGGGTGAACTGGTTCCACGGCATCGGCGACAACGACCGCCTGATCCTGCGCGGCGAAGCCGGCAGCACCTGGACCGACGCGCTGGTAGCGATGCCGCCGAGCCTGCGGTTCTTCGCCGGCGGCGACAACAGCATCCGCGGCTACGCGTTCCGCGAGGTCGGCCCGCGCACGCCGCGGCCGGACCGTTTCGCGCTCGGCGCCAAACACGTGCTCACCGGCAGTGCCGAGTACGAGCACTACTTCAAGGGCGGGCCGTGGGGTGGGGCGGTGTTCGTCGATAGCGGCAGCGCGTTCGACGATACCCCTGACTGGCATACCGGCGTCGGCTTCGGCCTGCGCTGGCGCTCCCCGGTCGGCCCGGTGCGGGTGGACATCGCCCACGGCCTCAACGATCCGGATTCGCAGTTCCAGCTCTATCTCAACATCGGAGCCAACCTGTGAGCGCGCCGATCGAGCCGACGTCGCCTGCCGCGCCGCCGCCGCGGCGCCCGCGTTTTTACCGGCGCAAGCGGTTCTGGTGGGGCTCGGCGCTGACCATTGCCGGCCTGGTGCTGCTGGCGGTGATCGCGCTGTACTGGTTGCTGCAGACCGTGGCCGGGCGCGACGTGCTGCTGGCGCAGGTGGTGGCGCGGCTGCCGGCCGGCTCAACGCTCACCTGGGATCGCGCCGAAGGGCCCCTGGCCGGTCCGCTGACCCTGCACAACCTGGACTTCCGCTACAACGAGATCCACTTAACCGCCGAGCGCGCCTACCTGGATCCGGACATCCGTCCGCTGCTCGGGCGCAAGCTGCAACTGGATGCGCTGGAACTGACCAACGCCACGCTCAACCTGGCCAAGAGCGACGAACCATTCGAACTGCCGCGCTGGCCGCAGTCGCTGCCGCAGATCGAAGTGCCGCTGGCCCTGCAGGCCGACCGCATCGCGATCGATGGCCTGCGCATCACCCAGGCGCAGCAGCCGATGATCGACATCCGCACGCTGCGCGGCGGCGTGGAAGTGGCCAGCGGCGAGTTCCACGCCACCCAGGTGGTGGTGAACAGCGACCGCGGCGATTTCCGCGCCAATGGCGACTATCTGCCGGGGCAGGACTACAAGGCCGACCTCACCGCCAGCGCGGTGCTGCCGGCGGCGCGTGGTCGCACCCCGGCGCGCCTGGGCCTGGTCGCGCGCGGCGACCTGGACAAGATGGAAGTGGCGATCGCCGGCAATGCGCCGGCGCCGCTGCGTGCCACCCTCGTGTTCACCGGCCGCACCGATCCGGTGTGGCAGTTCGCCGCCAGCAGCAAGGCGCTGGATCCGTCGCTGCTGGTGCCACCGGCCGACGATGCGCCGGCGTCGGTGCCGCTGGCCTTCGACCTGCGTGCGAACGGCAAGGGCGGCAACGCCGATCTGCAGGGCGAGCTGTCGCGCGACGGGCAAAAGCTCGTGCTCGATCCCTCGCACCTGAGCCTGGACAACCAGGTACTCACCGTCGCGCCGCTGCAACTGCGCGCCTTCGACGGGCAACTGCGCCTGCGCGGCACCGCCGATCTGCGCGACCCGAACAACACGCAGCTGCGCTTCGCGGTCAACGCCAGCGGCATGAGCTTCGCCACCGCGCCGGACCCGTCCACCCCGGACGCACCGGCGGTGCCGATCAAGCTGGTCGAGGCCAACCTGGGCGTGGCCGGCACGATGAAGCAATGGGCCACCTACGGCGAGGCCACCGTCGCCCGCGGCAAGGACAGCGCCAAGCTGCAACTGGACGTGCGCGGCGACGATCGCCAGGCACAGTTGAAGCAGGTGCGCGCGACCATGCCCAGCGGCACGCTCGACCTGGGCGGCAACGTGGCCTGGGTGCCGGAATTGAACTGGGACGTGCAAGGCACGCTGGCCGGATTCGACCCGGGCTACTTCGCGCCGGGCTGGGACGGCAAGCTGTCCGGCACCTTCGCCTCGCAGGGCAAGCAGTTGCCTGCGCGGCCGGACGGCAGCGCGGCCGGCTACCAGGCCACGCTCGATATCCCGCGCTTGAACGGGCGCCTGCGCAGCCGCGCCCTCGACGCCAACGCCAAGCTCGCGCTGCAGGGCAGCCAGGGCGAGGGCAAGCTGCAACTGAGCCTGGGCGACAGCCGTCTGCAGGCGCAGGGCAAGGTCGGCGACCAGCTCGACATCGACGCGCAACTGCAGCCGCTGCAACTGGCCGACCTGCTGCCCGGCGGCGCCGGCAGCCTGCGCGGCAGCATGCAGATCAAGGGCCGCCGCGATGCCCCCGACCTCACCGCCGACCTCACCGGCAGTGGCCTGAAGTGGGATAGCTACAGCGCCGACAACCTCAGCCTGCGCGGGCGCCTGCCCTGGCGCGGCAACGGCGGTGAACTGGCCCTGCGCGGCAGCGCGATCAATGCCGGCGTGCTGCTGCAGACGTTGAGTGTGGATGCACGCGGCGCGGTCGAGAACCTGCAACTCGATGCCAAGACTGAGAACGACATGGGTGCGCTGGCCCTGGCTGGGCAGGTGCGTCGCGACGGCACGCGCTGGCAGGGCGCCTTGAACACGCTGCGCATTGCGCCGGCCAAGGGCGAACCGTGGCAGTTGCGGCAGGCAGCCAATTTCAGCGTGGCCGGCAGCGCCTTCAGCCTGTCCGAGAGCTGCCTGGCGCCGGGCAGCGGCGGTGCCTTGTGCGTGTCCGCCGACTGGCCGAAGCAGGGCCTGACCCTGCGCGGCGACGCCCTGCCGTTGGCGCTGGTGCAGCCATGGCTGCCGCCGAGCAACGGCCGCAAGATGTACCTGCGCGGCGACCTGTCCATCGACGGCAGCTTCAAGCCGGCCGGCAACGCCTGGCAGGGTTCGCTGCGCCTGGCCTCGCGCGAAGGCGGCCTGCGCCTGGGCGACAACGCCCGCGGCGAATTGGTGCGCTACGACCAGTTCAGTTTCGTCACCGATTTCAGCGCCCAGCACATCCATTCCAAGCTCGGCATCGGCTTCCAGGGCGACGGCTTCGTCGACGCCACCGTCGACACCGGCTGGGACGCGTACGCGCCGTTGAATGGCGAGATCTACATGAACATGGCGCGGCTGTACTGGCTGGAGCTGTTCTCGCCCGATCTGGTGCGGCCCAAGGGCTTGGTCGAAGGCCATGTCAGCCTGCGCGGCACCCGCTCGCAGCCGGCGATGGGTGGCGACGCCACGCTGAGCAACTTCACCGGCGAACTGCCGGCGCTGGGCCTGACCCTGAGCGAAGGCAAGGGCCGCTTCGACGCGCAGCCGGACGGCTCGGCGCGCATCGTTGCCTCGGTGAAGTCCGGCGAGGGCACGCTCAACGTCGATGGCGGGCTGTCCTGGTACGGCGACCGCACGCCGCTGCAGTTGAACATCCGCGGTACCAACGTGCTGGTCTCCAACACAGCCGAACTGCGCGCGGTGGCCAATCCCGACCTGCAGTTCGGCATCGCCAACAAGACCATGATGTTGAGCGGCCAGGTCACCGTGCCCTCGGCCGACATCGACCTGGAGCGGCTGGACCGCGGCACCTCGCTGTCCGAGGACGTGGTGGTGCTGGACCCGGCCGACCCCGAGGCCACGCCGACCTCGCCGCTGGAGATGGACCTGCGCGTGACGTTGGGCGACCAGGTCAAGATGGCCGGCTTTGGCCTCAAGGGCGCGCTGACCGGCGCCATGCAGGTGCGCTCGCGGCCGGGCCGCGAAACCACCGCCACCGGCGGGCTGGACGTCAGCGGCAAATACAAGGCGTACGGGCAGGACCTGACCATCACCCGCGGCCAGCTCACCTGGAGCAACAACATCGTCTCCGACCCGCGCATCAACATCCGCGCGCAGCGCCAGGTCGGCGACGTCACCGCCGGCATTGACGTCACCGGACGCGCCACCGCTCCGCATGCGGATGTGTGGTCGGACCCGTCGATGTCGCAATCCGAAGCGATGTCCTACCTGGTGCTGGGCCGCAGCCTCAGCAACACCAGCAGCGCCGAAGCCGACCAGGTCACCGCCGCGGCCAGCGCCCTGTCGGCCGGCAGCGGCCTGCTCGCCTCGCAACTCGGCGCAAGGCTCGGCTTCGACGACGCCGGCGTCAGCCAGTCGCGCACCCTCGGCGGCTCGGTCGTGGGTTTCGGCAAATACCTCTCGCCGAAACTCTACGTCAGCTACGGCGTGTCGCTGATCGGCAGCGGCTCGGTGCTGACGCTGAAATACCTGCTGGGCCGCGGCTTCGATGCCGAGGTGGAATCGAGCACGGTGGAGAACCGTGGGTCGGTGAATTGGCGGAAGGAGAAGTAGTGCTTGGACTGGGGAGGTCGAGGCGTGAAATTTTCTTGACAAATTTCTCGAATACCATGCAAGTTATGTAACTGCCGGCGTCGCGCCGGTGGCTAAAGGGGCGATTAATGTTCATTCATCGGCAGGGAGGGCGTAATATCGCCCTTCTTTTTTGTCTGTTTTTACTTGGCACCAAAGAAGCGCTCTCGGCAGTAACGCCAGAAGATGAATTTGTTACTCGAATTCGCAGTTCCCAAGATTTAAAGCCAATTGGGAATAGCCCGTTTGGTGAGAATGTTGATCTATATACCGGTCAGATTTCATTCCGGCAGACTGATATTGATCAGCCAGGAATTGGTTTGCCTATCCAATTGATACGCGAGCTTAGTGCCAACGACCTCGTTGATGACCGGGCTTTTGGTGATTGGTGGCTAGAGGTGCCTAGCATTCGCACAATTACTGTGCCAGAGAATGACTTCTTTAGTAACAAGCGCTGCAGTAACTTTAGCAGGGCGCCTGATGTCTCTTTTGTTGTGCGAGAACACCATTCAAGCGTATATCTGACCGCTGATCAATGGTGGGGAGGATACCAGCTGGAGATACCTGGAAGTGGGCGCCAAGATTTGTTAAAGCGTGACCCCAATAATACGAATGTGCCCCAAATGATTGGAGCCGATGGCAGCAAGCTTGAGTTCCCCATTGTTACTAAAAAAAATTGGGTAGTAGCCTGCCTGCCAAATATTGCAAATGACTCAGGTGGCAATAGCTTCAGTGATAAAACTGGAGAAGGATTTTTAGTGGTCTCTCCCGAGGGGACGAAGTATTGGATGAATTGGCTTATATACCGTGAATACGCCGATGCAACACGGGGGCCTCGCACTTCGGACGCGGGGAGACAGATGGCGATAATGATGGCGACTCGGGTCGAGGATCGCTATGGAAATAGTCTGTCATATGAATACGACCCCTCTGGGAATCTGACCAAGATTCAGTCCAGCGACGGAAGGACTTTAACTTTAGCTTATGAAAGCTGGGACGGATGGCAGAGAAATCTTACATCAAAGTCTAAAAATAGCAGGGTTATTTCTGCAACCATTCAGGCTTCGGATGCTCCATCAAGAACATGGAGATACGCGTATAGCACTGATTCAGAAAATCCCGGGTCCTTAATTTCAGTCACTTTGCCAGATCAAACATTCTGGAGCATCAGTGCTCCTAATTCAGCTTATAATCCTTTTATAACCCATGGACTAGGGTCTAAATGGGGGTCTTACTCTGCATATAGCTTGGATGACTGCGCTTCTTCTTTCTCCAAATCCTCAGATACTTTCGAAGTAGTCATCCGCCACCCCACTGGGCTCGTCGGCACTTTTACTATTGGATCGCTTGTTAGAGGTCGATCCTATGTTCCCTTTGATTGTGGAAAACAATATCAAGACAGCAAGTTCAACTACGTAAAAATAAGAAATTTGTATAACGTTCTAGACTTGGTTGCTAAAAAAATGTCCGGGCCTGGCGTCAACGAACAACAGTGGATTTATCGCTATTCTGACCCCGGGAATAGCTGGAGTAAGGACTGTAGCGCTGGTTGCACGGATACAGTGTGGACAGATGTGAAGCAGCCAAACGGATCAATAACGCGATATACATTTAGCAATCGTTACGATTCTACGGAGAGTCTTCTTCTGAAATATGAGACATATTCAGGTGACGTGGGCTCAGCCCTGGCTCGCTCTGAAAAATACGCATATGCTAGACCAAACTCCGGTCCTTGGCCGAATGTCGCCGGCGATGCGTTTCTCGAAAATATCAATAAAGAACAAGTCACATCTATATCTCCTCGCTTGGAGAGGGAAATATTTCAAGATGGCGACTTGTACTACTATTCCGTTGAGAAATTTGATAATTTGGCCCGGCCGATCTCGTTCACTCGTACAAGTCCTTGGACTAGCCGTAGCGATAATATTGACTACATGGACAGTCGCTCTAAATGGGTGCTGGGCCAGCTAGAAAAAGAAGTCAATATTAATACGGGCATAATAGAATCAGAGTTTGAGTACGATGCAGAGACGGCAAATTTAATTAAAAAATATAGCTACGGAAAATTGCAGAAGTCATTTAGTTACAACCCAGACGGCACTATGGCGACAGTTTCTGACGCGAATGGAAATGTTACAAGGTTCGCTAACTGGAAGCGAGGCACGCCGCAAGCAGTAACTTTTGCGGACAATTCTTCAGTTGCGCTTAAAGTCAACGATGATGGTTGGATTACGGCAAGGTCGGATGAAAACGGCTACATCACTAGCTATTCATACGACATAATGGGGAGGATGGCAGGTACGTCATATCCTACAAATGATAATGTCACTTGGAGTGCTACAAGTCGATTGATTGAACAAGTTAATGCCAGTGAATATGGTCTGGCGGCCGGTCATTGGCGGCAAACAATAACCACCGGGAATGCGAGAAGAGAAATCTATCTCGATGCATTCTGGCGACCGGTCTTGACGAGAGAATACGATGCTACCGACATTGCATCGACCCAGCGATTTCAGCGATTTGCCTACGACAGCGATGGTAGGCAGATTTTCGCTTCTTATGTTGGTGCCTCGGACAATTTGACCACGGGAAAATGGACAAGCTATGACGTACTCGGTCGGCCAGTTTCCGTTTCGCAAAATTCCGAGCAGGGGTTGCTTACAACGCTGACGGAATACTTGCAGGGAAATAAGACGCGGGTGACAGATCCGCGTGGTAACCAGACGGTGACCGGCTACCAAGTCTTCGACCAACCTGACTACACGAAGCCCGTTTGGATCCAACATCCCGAAGGGGCCTACACCGACATCAACCGGGACATCTTCGGCAAGCCGCTCTCCATCCGCCGCCACGACGCCAACGGCGCCGTGGCGGTTACGCGCAGCTACGTCTACGACACCTATCGGCAACTGTGCAAGACAGTGGAACCGGAAACCGGTGCCACCGCCAATGGCTACGACGCTGCCGGCAATCTGGTGTGGAGTGCGGCGGGCTTGGCGTTGCCCAGCACTACATCGTGCGATGCGGATTCCGCCTTCGCCTCCGGCCGCCGGGTCGATCGCAGCTACGACGTGCGCAACCGGATCAGGGCGCTGAGCTTCCCGGATGGCAACGGCAACCAGGCCTGGAGCTATTGGCCGGATGGGGCGGTCAAGCAGATCACCACCACCAATAACGGCGTCGCCACTTACAATAGCTACGCCTACAATAAGCGCCGCCTGCTTATTGCGGAAAGCCAGGGCCAGGCCGATGGCGAGACCTGGGCGCTGGGCTACGCCTATGATGCCAATGGCAATCTTGCCGCGCACCGGTATCCATCGGGACAGATGGTGGATTACGCGCCCAATGCCCTGGGCCAACCGACGCAGGCGGGCAGCTACGTCACTGGCGTAAGCTACTATCCAAACGGCGCGATCAAGCAGTTCACCTACGGCAACGGCATCGTCCACACCATGACGCAGAACGCGCGTCAGTTGCCGGATACCAGCCGTGATGCCTACGGTGATATCGCGCTCCTCAGCGACGGCTACGACTACGACGCCAACGGCAACGTCGCCGGGATCAGTGACGGCGCCACCGGTCGCGGTGGGCGCGGCAATCGCGACATGACCTACGACGGGTTGGATCGCTTGACTTCCACCAAGTCTGCGATGTTCGGTTCCACGCCTGCAAGCTACAGCTACGACGTCCTCGACAACCTGATCCACGTCGTCGCGCCGGGCCGTGATCACTATTACTGCTACGACGCAAACTGGCAGCTCACCAACGTCAAGACCGGCAGTTGCGGCGGCAGCACGGTCATCGGCATGAGCTATGACTCGCAAGGCAACCTCAGCAACAAGAATGGCCAGGCCTTCGTGTTCGATTACGGCAACCGCCTGCGCCAGGCGACCGGCAAGGAGACCTATCGCTACGACGGCAACGGCCGCCGCACGTTGGCGCTGCAGAGCGCCGGCAACATCGGCTCGCTGTACGACCAGTCTGGGGCACTGCGCTTCCAGAAGAATCAGCGCAAGTCCAAGTCCACCGACTACATCCTACTGGGCGGCAGCCTGGTTGCCGAAGCCGACTGGCCGCTGGGTCAACTTGCTTCAGTCAAGGACTACGTGAACTGGAACCCGGTCTCCGGCGCGACCCGCTATGTGGTGGAAGAGAGCGTGGATGGTGTCACCTGGACCTCGGTGTATGACGGCAGCCAGGGCAACTGGACCTCGTTGGCCAGGCCGGCAGGGACCTATTCGTATCGCGTGACTGCATGCACGGCGGACGGCAACTGCACCGCGGCTTCGAACGTGACGCATGACCAGCGGCCAGCAGTGGATATCGTGCCATTGCTGTATCAGCTGCTGTTGAATGGTTGAAGGTCGCGGTGCCGAAAGAACAGCATCCGCAAAATAATCTTTAATTTTCCGGGATGGAATTTTTATGCGTTGGATATTGATGTTGGCATGTGCGCTGTTCTGGATGTCTTACAGCGATTCGGCGAGTGCCTTGCAATTCATCACGGGCAAGGTAACGCAGATCGAGGCAACCTACATGCCTACCCAAATCCCTTTTCTCTTGAGCGAAGGAAACACCACATGCCCCGCCGGAAAGCCGGTTTATTGGGCAAAGGACCAGGAGAACAACAAGGCGATCTACGCAATGTTGATGTCGGCATTCGTCAGTGGGAAGCGTGTGACCTTGATCATGGACGACAACGATACGTCGTGTACCGGAAAATTCATCTATATGGTTGATTGAACTGGTCAAGGTGCAAACGAGCCAGCCATCCGGAAAACACGACCATTAACGAAAGAGAAGAAAGAGCCATGAGAACTACATGGGCAGCGCTGTTACTGTTTGCCAGTCTGAGCGGATCAGCATCAGCAAACGAATCGATGCAAAACGTCGACGTCGTGCAGGTGGGTACCTATCAGGCCCATGCCGACCATTTTGTCTGGCTGTCAGATACACCAGCAGAATGCAAGGCCACATCCGGAAACCACGTCCTGCATTTTCAAGAAGAACAACCCGGCGGTAAGGCGCTGCTGGCCGTTTTGATGACGGCATTGGTGAACAAGCGCAAGATCGATGTTCAGACCAATGGCTGCGACATCGTCGAGGTTTACTTGAAGTAAGCCTGCTATGGCGGAGTCTGCATGCAGATTTCGTTGGGTGCGTTGCACCGTAATGTTGCTAGGGGAAGCGCTGTCGATCCGACTTCCATGATAAAAGTCGACTCTACATCGCGCATCTATGGTTCCAACTCGCAAGGACGAGTGATGTCAAATTTCCACAGGACTTGTGCAGCAATACGCCTTATGGCTCTAGCTGTTCTTTCATTGCTCATTGCATTCGGTGCCTCGGCGCAAACGGTCCGGTACATCCATACGGATAGATTGGGATCCGTTGTGCTCATTACGGATAAGGATCGAAATGTTGTTGGCAGAAATGAGTATGAACCATATGGAAGCTTGCTGAACCATCCGGCGACAGACTCTCCGGGTTACACAGGGCACGTCATGGACGTTGCGACTGGGCTGACGTATATGCAGCAAAGATATTACGATCAGGGGCTCGGGCGATTTCTCTCCGTAGACCAAGTCACGCCCTATGAATCAAATGTCAGAAATTTTAATAGATACGTTTACGTAGCAAATAATCCGTATCTACTCAAAGATCCGGATGGGCGTCAATGGGAATGTGACGGCAAGATATGCCATTTCCATGGGACGGTAGGCGAAGTTGTGTTTAAGGATTTGCCTGAATATGTTCTAATGAACATGGCGATGGACTTAATAGGTAGCGTCGCTAATTTCACAAATACAATTCAGAGGGCGCATGATCTTATACAGAATAGTGAAGGGGATTCGTCTGGAAATGAGGGTCAGCAAGGAGTAAGAGAGCTAGGGGATTTGGAACCAACACACGCGCCTGACCATCCGCAAAATGACCCTGCTATCCCTGGGCTTTCCGATGAAGAGCTTCGTAATGCTATAAATAACCCTAAAAATGGAGATGCGGTAACTGTACGTGGAAATACAGTTCTTGATGGAAATACCCGCATAAATGAGGCAAAGTCTCGCGGCTGGCCTGATAACACTCTAATTCCAGTAGATGAGCTTCCAGAGAGGCCGGATAATGTAGATGATGACCCCCTGGGGCCCTATGGAGACATGTGGTGAAAGAGAATATCGACGTTGATATTAATGCGGTTTTGCATTTTATGCTTGGCGCGGCACTTATCGAAATTAGAGCTTCAAACTCAATGGGGTTTATAAAAAAGATGGCCGATATTTTCCATAATTTGCCGTTTGCACTGTCTAAATATTCAACTGCGGAAGAATATGATGCTTGTCTGGCCGAACTGATGAATAGGGCGCGGCGTTTTGAAATGGAGAATTATGTCGAAAAGTTGCAAATAGCCGCTATTCGGGCCGTCCAAAGAAAAGCTAATATATGAGTGCATTGGGGCTCAATTAAATTCCATATACATTTTTGGTGGGTAACGAGTCAGGTCACTTACTCATTAGCAGACATCTGTCTCTCGGATTGTGGGAAGTGACTTGAATTGCGTTCTTTTTCCCTAGGAGAATTCTCGATTTTTCTAGGTAAAGACCACATCCATCGATGAATGGATCGGCGTCTTGGTTGCTGCCACCGCATCGGCCGGCTAAGGTCGTGGTTACGTTCTTTGCCTCGATTTCCGCATGCACTTGCCCAACTCCCTTGCCGCCTCACTGACACTAAGTCTCGCCCTCACCGCCAATGCCCACGCCGACGAAGGCATGTGGATGCCCTCCCAGATGCCAGAGCTGGCCAAGCCCTTGCACGAGGCGGGATTCCAGGGCGATCCCCAGACGCTGGCCGAGGTGACACAACCGCCGCTGAGTGCGGTGGTGAAGGTTGGTGGCGGGACCGGGGCGTTCGTGTCCGTGGATGGGTTGCTGTTGACCAATCACCATGTCGCCTACGGGGTGATCCAGTACAACACCTCGGCGAAGGAGAACCTGATCGAGAACGGGTTCATCGCGCGGAATCGAGCCGACGAGCGCGCGGCCAATCCGGATTTCCGGGTGCTGGTGACGGTGGGCTTCGACAAGGTCACCGATCAGGTGCTGGGGCCGGCCAAGGGCAAGACCGGGCGGGCCTACTACGATGCGGTGGATGCGGCGAGCAAGCGCATCGTCGCCGACTGCGAGCGCGAGGCCGGAGTGCGCTGCAGCGTTGCCAACATGTATTACGGCACGGACTTCTATCGGATTCGCCAGCTGGAACTGCGTGACGTGCGCCTGGTGTACGCGCCGCCGCGGGCGATCGGCAACTACGGCGACGAGATAGACAACTTCATGTGGCCGCGGCACAGCGGCGATTTCACGTTGCTGCGCGCCTACGTGGGTAATGACGGTAAGCCGGCGGACTACAGCGCCGACAACGTGCCCTACCAGCCGCCGGCGCACCTGCAGATCGCCACCGATGGGCCGAAGGCCGGCGATTTTGCGATGCTGGCCGGTTATCCGGGCATCACCTATCGGCATCGCACGGCGGCCGAGTTCGCCGAGCAGGTGGAGGCGACGCTGCCGCAGCGGGTGGCGGTGCTGGACCAGTTGATCGAGGTGATCGAAGCATCGGGCAAGGCCGACGCGGAGGCGCGCACGCGCTACGCCTCACAGTTGCAGTCGCTGAAGAACAACCGCAAGCGGGCCGCCGGCGAACTGGAAGGGCTGCAGCGCAGCGATGCGGTGCGGCTGCGCGCGGAGGACGAGCGCGGCATGCTCGCAGCCACCCGTGGCAGCGATGCACGCGATATCGCAACGCTGCAGAAATTGCTCGGTCAGGCCTCGGCGCTGCGCGAGCGCGATCTGCTGCTTGGGTTGATCGCCACGCAGACCCAGGCGCTGCGCTCGGCATTGACCCTGGAGCGACTGCGGCTGGAGGCGGCCAAGCCGGATGATCGGCGCGAGAGCGGCTATCAGCAGCGCGACCTGGCGCTGATCGAGGGGATGCTCAAGCAGGTGCAGCGGCGCTACTCGCCAGCCGTGGAGAAGGAACTGCTGACGACGCTGTTGACTCGCTACCAGCAGCTGCCGGAGGCGCAGCGTGTGCCGGAGTTCGATGCGGCCTTCGGGCGGACCCCGGCGCAATTGCAGGCGGCGCTGGACAAGGCGTATGCCGGCACTGCGCTGGGCATCGAGGCCGAGCGCCTGTCCCGCTTCGCTGCCGCGCGCGAGGGCAAGGCGCCTGCGGCCGATCCGTTGCTGACGCTGGCCGCCACGCTGGTGCCGGCGCAGCTGCGGCTGGACGACGAACGCAAGGCACGCGAGGGCGAGCAGTTGCGGCTGCGCCCGGCCTACATGCGTGCGCTGTTCGCCTGGCGCAAGCAGCAGGGTCGTGCGGTATATCCGGACGCCAACAGCACGCTGCGGATCAGCTATGGCCGCGTCGAGCCGCTGGCACCGCGCGATGCGGTCAGCTTCGCGCCGCTGACCACGGTGGCCGGTATCGTTGAGAAGAACACCGGCAAGGAACCGTTCGATGCGCCCAAGCCGCTGCTGGCGGCGATCGCCAAGGGCGATTTCGGCAGCACCGCCGATCCGCAGTCGAAGACGCAGCCGGTGAACTTCCTGACCAACCTGGATACCACCGGCGGCAACTCCGGCTCGCCGGTGCTCAATGCGCGCGGCGAGTTGATCGGGCTGAACTTCGACAGCAACTGGGAGGCGGTCAGCGCCAGCTGGTGGTACGACCCACGTTACAAGCGGGCGATCCACGTGGACATGCGCTATCTGCGCTGGTTGATGGCCAAGGTGTATCGGGCGCCGCAACTGTTGAAGGAGTTGAACGTTCCGCCGGAGTGAGTGGGACAGGTTGGGGAGGCGGACGTCGTTTGGCGATGCTTCGAGCGGAATTGGCAGGGCATGTGATGTGCCCTGTACCCTGATGCGGCTGCGGCATGGTCTGGTCGCCGTCACAGCGACGAATATGCTTTGTACCCGCGCTGATGCCTCGATACAGGACCGCCACCGCTCACAGCGATGCGCTGCCGCGATCGGGGGCCAGGACAATGATCCTGGTCCTGGAGACTCCATGCATCGGGACTGAAGTCCCTCCCACAACAGCATGTGGTGCGGCGGATTGGCCGAGCACAAAAACTGCGAGGAGGCTTCAGAAAGGGCCCATGACCGCTAACTGCGACGCTTTGCGCCACGGAGAGTAGTAAGAGGAACGATCTAGTGCACCTCCATGCGTCGGGACTGAAGTCCCTCCCACTAGGAGCAGCATGCGGTGCGGTTGGCGAGATGACGTGTTCGATTGAGACGCATTGAGATGCGTGTGCACCGGTCGAGGCTCACGACGCGATCTCGCTGCAGGACTTAGACTGACCGCATGGATCTGCTTGCCGCCAAGCCCTTGCCGCGTGCGTTCTATGCGCGTGATGCACGCGTGGTGGCGCCGGAGCTATTGAACACGCTGCTTATCGCTGCCGATGGTCGTTGCGGTCGCATCGTCGAGGTAGAGGCCTACTGCGGCGCGGAGGATCCGGCGGCGCATTCGTTCCGCGGCATGACGCCGCGTACGCGGGTGATGTTCGGTCCGCCCGGGCATTTGTATGTGTACTTCATCTACGGCATGCATTGGGCGCTCAATGCGGTGTGTGGCGGCGCGCCGGGGCATGCGGTGCTGATCCGCGCCCTGGCGCCGGCGGCCGGGATCGAGGCGATGCAGTTGGCCCGCGGCGCGGTGCGCGCGGCCGATCTCACCCGTGGGCCAGGACGCCTGGCCAAGGCGCTGGGCGTGTCGGGCGCGGACAACGGACTGGACCTGACCACGCGGCAGTCGCGCCTGTGGCTGGGACAGGATGGGACGCCGCCGCCGACCACGCCGGTCGTCACCAAGCGGATCGGCATCAGCAAGGCGATGGACGCGCCATGGCGTTGGCATGTGCCCGACGAGCCGAACGTGTCGCGCTTCGTGGTGGGGCGGGTGAGGCGGCGCGGTTAGGCGTGTGCTTGTACGCGTCGTCTCTCCACGTGCTGCAAGAAAAACAGTACGTTGCCGCCGTCATAACCAGAAGCATTGCGAAGCGGTGCCAGCAGGGATTTCAGTTCGGACATGTGAGCGTGTCTGAGGCGCCTCCTCTTCGTTTGTCGCGGCTGAAGCCGCTCCTACGTAGGAGCCGTCGGCGTTCGTAGGATGCGAAAGGCAACGCTCGTGAGAACAGAAAAATCCGCCTCCGCATTGTCTCAATACGCGGAAGCTGTTGGGCGACCCCGTCCCGTCAGCAGCGACGGCGCATAGCCACGCTGCTTGGCTTCCGGAGCGCAGCAAGCATGATCAGTGTGGGAGGGACTTCAGTCCCGACGCGAGGTCTCGTCAGGAGGAGGCGATTGTGCGTTGGTCATGATTTTTCCCGCGGAGAACAAGAGCAGCACCTAGAAGCTTGAACCCGTCGCTTTGTCAGCCAAGAAGAGACGTGGCCGATGGCGACAGCAGACCGCACGACAACCTGATCTGCGCATTGCCAGCGTTCATGCCTCGCATACATCGCACTCGCATCAAGGGAATGCCGCGCAGCGCAGGCTGCACCTTCTCCCACGTCGAGATGCCGCCATGAAAGTGCTCAACATCGTCACCCTGGTCCTGTTGATTGTCGGTGGACTCAACTGGGGGCTGGTCGGCCTGTTCCAGTTCGATCTGGTCGCGGCGCTGTTCGGCGGCCAGGACACACCGCTGTCGCGTGTGGTCTATGCGCTGGTCGGTCTCTCTGCCCTGTGGCAACTGGTGCCGTTGTTCACCAATCGCCATGAGCCAGTGCGGCATGCCGAGCATGCGCCGCATCGCTGAGCTGCAAGCGGTCGATGCGCGCGGTCCCGATGCTGCGATGTCGAGATCGCCGTGGAGGCGCCTGATGGCGTGGTGGCGTTGTCTGGTGCGTCCGATGCTGCGGCACCACCGCGACAGGCACCGCCTATCCTGCTGAGACGGTACCGGCACGCAGCCTAGGCGATCGTAACGGTGGCATCCAACTGCGCGATGGCATCCGCTACGACTTGGTCGAACGCTGCGTCCACGTCCACCGAGATCACGTCTGCCTCGTCCAGTGGCAGTTCCAGCGTGTCGAGCTGGCTCTGCAGCAGCGTCGGCGGCATGAAGTGACCATGCCGCGCGGCCAGGCGTTCGGCGATGACATGCGCGGCCGCGTGCAGGAACACGAAACGCATCGGCACGCCTGTCTCGCGCAGTTGTTGCCGATGCGCCTTGCGCAGGCCGGAGAAGGCCAGCACGACACTCTGCCCGGCATCGACCGATGCGCGCAGGCGCTGTGCCAAGGTGGCCACCCATGGCGCGCGCTGCGCGTCGCTGAGCGGGATGCCGTGCGCCATCTGCGCCTTGGCGGCGGCGCCGTGGAAATCGTCCGCGTCCAGGAAGGTCAACCGGTAATGCGCGGCCAGCGCCTGGGCGACACTGGTCTTGCCGCTGCCGGACACGCCCATCACGACGATGGCTTCGGCGCGCGGCGGCGGGGATGAGGCGGGTTCGGTCACGTGGTGCGGTCCTGTGGAGTCATGCGCATGATGCCAGCGTGGGCGCTGTGTGGTTGTGCAGCGCTTCTCTACGAGGTCGTGCGCTAGCCCTGGCATCTGTTGTTGGTGTGCGCGCCGTAGAGATCGAGGTCTGTCTGGAGCCCCACGTCGGGGCTGAAGCCCCTCCCACAGGACTTCGGCCAGCTCTCCCGATTACACAGCGCGCGCTTGGCTCTTCCGGCTTGGCGTCTATATCGTCGCGGTCGCCGTCTCGACCAGGTCGTCCCACTGTAACCGCGTGCCGGAGGCGTCGTCGCTGTCCCGCAGGGCGCGGCGGACGGCACGGCGCATCGCGCGGCTGATCCAGTTCTGCAGGTCGCGACCGGAGTGGCCTTCGCTGCGCTCGGCGACCCAGGCCGCCGCGGCGTCGGCGTCGAGGTCCAGCGGCTTGCCGCGCAGCAGGCGCGTGACGATGGCGACGCGCGCCGCGTGGTCGGGCAAGGCGATGACGATCTGCCGGTCCAGCCGCGACAGCAGTGCCGGATCGATCGCGGCGGCATGGTTGCTGGCGGCCAGCAGGAACACCTGGCCCGCGTGGCTGGCGACGCCGTCCAGCTCCTGCAGCAGCTGGCCGACGATCTCGCGGGTGAAGGCGTCGTCGCCGTCGGCACCGCGCGCCGGCGCGACGATGTCCAGTTCGTCGACGAACACGATGCACGGCGCCTGCGCCCGCGCGCGCTCGAACGCCGCCTGCACGCGCTGGCCGGACTGGCCGAGGTAGCCGGCCTTGAGGTCGGCGCTGCTCAGTGCGATGAAGGCCAGCCCCGACTGGCTGGCAAGGATCCGCGCGACCTGGGTCTTGCCGGTGCCCGGCGGGCCGACCATCAGGATGCCGCGCGGCACCGGCACGCCGAGCGTGGCCAGGGTCTCGGCATTGCGTAGTTCCTTGCCCAGGCCGACGAACTCCTCGACCGTGGCGGCCGGCAGCACGATGTCGTCCCAGCCGAGGGTGGCGACGGCGGTGGAACCTTTGCCGCGCAGCGCGCGCAGTTGCGCCAGCAGGATGGCGTTGTCCAATGCGCCATCGACGCACTCGGCGGCGACCCGTGCGACCAGCGTGTGCAGGTCGCGGCCCGAGAGGCCGCTGCTGTCGGCGATCACCTGCGTGTCCGGCTCCAGGGCGAAACCGGCACGCCGCAGCTCGGCGCCGAGGATGCGGGCGCGCGCCGCGGCATCGGGCAGGCCGATGGCGATGCTGGCGGTGAAACGCGACAGGATCGCGTCGTCCAGCAGTGCCGGGCGGTTGGTCGCGCCGATCACCAGCACTTGGCCGTGCGCGGCATGGAAGCCATCCCATTCGGCGAGAAAGGTCTGCACCAGTTCCGCACCGAAGCTGTCGCTGTCGGCGCCGCCGCGGCGCGCGAACACGCTTTCGCATTCGTCGATGAACAGGATTGCCGGTGCCTGCTCGCGGCAGCGCTGCCAGATCGCCTGCACCTTGGGGCCGGTATGGCCGACGTGCGCGGCCTTGAGGTCGGCCACGCCCAGCGCCTCGAAATGGCAGCCGGCGTGGCGCGCCAGCTTGCGCGCGATCAGGGTCTTGCCGGTGCCCGGCGGCCCGTGCAGGAGCATCCCCTTGGGCGCCGGCTGGCGCCCGGACACGAACAGGTCCACCAGTTTCAGGATCTGATCGAGCGTGGCGTCGGGCAAGGCGATGTCGGCCCAGTGCCGCTGCACCGCATCCAGGCTCTGCAGCCGCTGCTGCAGCGCGCGTTGCTGGCCGCGCGCGGTCTCCCAGGCCTGCACGTAATCGTGCAGCGCGGTGATCGGGGCTGCATCCTCCACGGCGTCCTGTGCGAGCGCCAGCGCCACGGCGTGCAGGGCCTGCGGCGCGGCTTCGGTCACATTGTGGTCGAGGACGATGCAGGCCGCCGCGTGGGCGGCGCCGGGCAGCACGATCAAGGCGAGCAGGCGCGGTTCCGCGGCGCCGTCGTGCAGCGCCAGCAGGCGCACACCGGACAGATCGCCCTGCATGGCGGAAATGGACCAGCGGCCTTGCAGGGCACGCTGCGGCCAGGGCGCGCGGGTGACCGTGTACATCGCGGCTGGCTCCCGTTGCGCGGCGTCGGCCACCTGGACCAGTGCCAGCGGCAGGCGTGCGAACGTCTGCAGCGCGCGCCGCTCGTCATGGCTGTGGTGCCAGGCCAGCAACTGTGCGCCGGCGACGACCAGCAGGCCGTATGCCAGCAGCGAGGGCAGCAGGCTCTGCAGCAGCAGGCTGCCATCGCCGTGCAGGCCGACCTGGCGCCACCAGTCCAGGAAGCCGCGCGTCTCGCCCAGCCAGTGCGCACTCGTCCACGGCAGGATCAACACCAGGAGGCCGAGCAGCGCCGTGCGCCACCGCCAGTCCGGCAGTAGCGGCCGCAGCAGCAGCGCCGGTCCCCAGGCGCGGCGGCGTTCGCGCCGCACCGCCGCCCGTGCCGCGGTCCGGGCGTGCGCAATGAAGCGGCGCCGGAGCGCGGCCACCGCCTGCTCCACCGCCGGCAGATGCCGCTCCACCTCCACCTCGGCCTGCGCCTGACGCGTCTGCGCCTGCTGCAATTGAGTGTGCAGGCGCTGCGTCTGCTGTTGCAGCGACGGCGGGGGCGTCGGCACGGCGGCGGCCGGAATGCCGGACATCAGCAGGGGCGGGCGCGGGTGGTCACCGCGCGCATCTTATCCTGAGCGCCGGTAGGGCTGCCGCGGCTGGCTGCAGCTGGGATAACGCCCGCGTTTGACCGGTAGGCCGGCGCGTGAAGCGGTTGCTGCCATGGGAGGAAGACATCTCGGAGAAGAATAGCGCGTGAGGCGCGGGGTGGGTCTTGAGACCATCGCGGCCTCGTTCGTCGCGGCTGAAGCCGCTCCTACGCATGGCTTGCAGGTCCATGATTGCCGTTGCCGTTGCCGTTGCCGTTGCTTTGGCTGTTGTTGTTGTTGCTTTGGCTGTTGCTTGGCTTTGGTTTTGGCTGTTGCCCTGGCCTTTGATTTACCGGGTTCCCTTCCGAAGCGGCGGCCAGCGCGGGGAAAAACCCGAAGGGCGGCGTACATGGATGTACGCCGTCCGCGGCAGGGGCAGGATGCCCCTTCCGCGGATCCCCGTGCTGGACGCGGACCCGGAGCGCGCAGCGCGGAGGGCGCGTAGGCAGGGCGCGCTTTCTTTTGGTTACTTTTCTTTGCGCGAGCAAAGAAAAGTAACTCGCCGTAGGGCGAAAGCTTTGCTTCTGCCAAAGAAAAGTAACCAAAAGAAACGCTCTACCACAGCCGAAGGCTGGTCAAGCACACCCCGCCGTGGCCGCCGCGCCGAGAGGCCCCATAAAGCAACAGCAGAAGTAAAGCCTGTGGCATGCCTGCCGAGGTGAGCACGGTTACGCGTATGGGAGCCGCCGCATCTGCCTCGCGGCAACCAGCCCGGCGCACGCGCAGCCCAAGCGAGACGCAGCGAGCCGAACTCCCGACTACGCCGAAACGCATCGCACCCTCTAGACTGCACGCATCGTCGAGGGGGCTCGCCTTTGGTTTCCAGTTGGATCCTGCTGCTGGTGTCGGTCGGCTATGCGGCGCTGCTGTTCGCGGTGGCGTGGTGGGGCGACCGCCGTCCGCTGTACCCGGAGCGGCCGTGGCTGCGCCCGGCGGTGTATAGCCTGGCGCTTGCGGTGTACTGCTCGTCGTGGACGTTCTACGGCGCGGTGGGCAGCGCGGTGCGCAACGGCGCCGGCTATCTGCCGATCTACCTGGGCCCGCTGCTGATGCTGCTGTTCGGCTGGCGCATCGTCGAGCGCCTGGCGCTGATCGCGCGCAGCGAGAACACGGTGTCCATCGCCGACTTCATCTCCTCGCGCTACGGCCGCTCGCGGCGCCTGGCCGCGCTGGTGGCGGTGATCGCCCTGGTCGGCGTGGTGCCGTACCTGGCGCTGCAGTACAAGGCGGTGGCGATGAGCCTGCAGGTGCTCAGCGGCCAGTCCAGCGCCGGTGCGCCGTTCTACGCCGATCCGGCGTTGTACGTGGCCTTGGGGATGGCGCTGTTCGCCACGCTGTTCGGCACCCGCCAGGTCGATGCCACCGAGCACCACCACGGCATGATGCTGGCGATCGCGCTGGAGTCGGTGGTGAAGCTGCTGGCGATGGTGGCGGTGGGCGTGTTCGCCTACGTGTGGCTGTCCGTGCGCGACGGTGGCCAGGTGATGGCGTCGGCGCGCACGCTGTTCCAGAACACCCCGCCGGTGGGCTTCATCTCGCAGACCCTGCTCAGCTTCCTGGCGCTGGTGTGCCTGCCACGGCAGTTCCACGTGGCGGTGGTGGAGTGCAGCGACGTCGGCGACATCCGCAAGGCGCGCTGGCTGTTCGGTCTGTACCTGGTGCTGATCTCGGCGATGGTGGTGCCGATCGCCGCCGCCGGCATCGCGCTGTTCGGCGGCGGCGACGTGGCCGACGACAGCATCGTGCTGGCGCTGCCGCTGGCCGAAAGCCGCACCGCGCTGGCGCTGGTCGCCTACGTGGGTGGGTTCTCCGCCGCCACCGGTATGGTCATCGTCTCCAGCATCGCGCTGGCGACGATGATCAGCAACGACCTGGTGATGCCGGTGCTGCTGCGCCGCCGCGGGCACCAGGCGGCCGGCGCCGACGTGGCCTCGAAGGTGCTGTGGATCCGCCGCCTGGCGATCCTGCTGCTGGCACTGATCGCCTACGGCTATTACCGCAGCAGCAGCAACGACACGACGCTGGCGTCCTACGGCCTGATGGCCTTCGCCGCGGTGGCGCAGTTCGCGCCGGGCGTGATCGGCGGGCTGTACTGGCGCGGCGCCAGCCGCAAGGGCGTGGAAACCGGCATGGTGCTGGGCTTCGCCACCTGGATCTACACGCTGCTGCTGCCGGCACTGACCCAGGCCGGCTGGCTGGCGCCGGCGTGGCTGCTGGACGGGCCGTTCGGCATTTCCTGGCTGCGCCCGCAGCAGCTGTTCGGCATGAGCGGCTGGGATCCGCTGGCGCACGGCACGTTCTGGTCGCTGCTGGTCAACGTCGGCACGATGATGCTGGTGTCGGCACGCTGGCGCCCGGGCCTGGACGAGCGCCTGCGCGCGGCGCCGTTCCTGGAGCCGTACTCGCAGCGCCCGGCGGTGGCCGGCGACTGGCTCGGGCAGGTGCGCGTGGTGGACCTGCAGGCGCTGGCCGAGCGCATGGTCGGGGAGCGTCATGCCCGCCGCGCCTTCGCCGAACAGGCGCAACTGCTCGGCCGCGAGCCCCAGCCCACCGCGGTGGCCGACCGCGTCTGGGTGCAGTTCACCGAACGCCTGCTCGCCGCCTCGATCGGCGCGGCCTCCGCGCGTCTGGTGCTGACCAGCCTGCTGCGCGGCTCGGGCATGGATCTGGGCGAGGTGGTGGCGGTGCTCGACGAGGCCGGGCAGGAGCTGCGCTTCAACCGCGAGATCCTGTCCACCACATTGGAGAACATCAGCGCCGGGGTCAGCGTGGTCGATCCGGCGATGCGCCTGACCGCGTGGAACCGCCGCTACCAGCAGATGTTCGGTTATCCGGACGGCATGCTCTACGTCGGCCGGCCGGTCGCCGACCTGATCCGCTACAACGCCGAGCGCGGCGAACTCGGCGGTGGCCAGGTGGAGGATCAGATCGCCCGCCGCATCGCGCACATGCGCGCCGGCACCCCCCACGTGTTCGAACGCACCCGCAGCGACGGCAAGGTGATCGAGATGCGCGGCCAGCCGCTGCCCGGCGGCGGCTATGTCACCAGCTACAACGACATCACCGACTACAAGCGCGCCGAGCAGGCGTTGCTCGAGGCCAACGAGACCCTGGAGCAACGCGTGGCCGACCGCTCGCGCGAGGCCGAACTGGCGCAGCAGTCCAAGACCCGCTTCCTGGCCGCGATCAGCCACGACGTGCTGCAGCCGCTCAACGCCGCACGCCTGTTCGCCTCGGCCCTGCGCGATGCGCACCAGAACGAGGAGCAGCGGCATCTGGCCGAGCGCGTGGACGCCTCGTTGCGCGCGGCCGAGGAACTGCTCGACGGCCTGCTCGACGTGTCGCGGCTGGATGCCGGCGGGCTGCGTCCGACCATCGAGGACGTGGATGCCGGCCTGCTGCTGCGCGAACTGGCCGCGCAGTACAGCCCGATCGCCGCCGGCCGCGGCCTGCGCCTGCACGTATACGCGCGGCCGCTGTGGGTGCGCAGCGATCGCCGGCTGCTGCGCCGGGTGCTGCAGAACTTCCTCGCCAACGCGCTGCGCTACACCCGCCAGGGCCGCATCGTGCTGGGCATGCGCCGCCGCGGCGCGGCGCTGGAACTGCAGGTCTGGGACACTGGCCCCGGCATCCCGCCGCACCACATGCAGCAGATCTTCGACGAGTTCCAGCGCTACCAGCAGCCGTTCGACTGGGGCGAGCAGGGGCTGGGCCTGGGCCTGTCGATCTGCCAGCGCATCTCGCGCCTGCTCGGCCACGACCTGGATGCGCGCAGCCGCGTCGGCCACGGCAGCATGTTCTCCATCACCGTGCCGCGGGCGGCGCCACCGCCGCAGGCGCTGCAACGCGCGCCACGCGCAGCGGCCGCGGCCGACTCGCTGGCCGGGCTGCGCGTGCTGTGCGTGGACAACGACCAGGAAATCCTCGACGGCATGCGCGCGCTGCTCGGCCGCTGGCAGGTGGAGGTGATCTGCGCGAGCACCGTCGACGAGGCGCTGGCGCAGGCCGCGTGCGCGCCGCACGTGATGCTGGTCGATTACCACCTGCACGACCGGCTCGACGGCCTGGAGACCCTGGATGCGCTGCGCGCGGCGATGCCCGGACCGGTGGCCGGCGCGCTGCTCACCGCCGACGGCCGCGACGAACTGAAGCTCCAGGCCCGCGAGCGCGGCTACCGGCTGCTGACCAAGCCGGTCAAGCCGGCCTCGCTGCGCGCCTTCCTCACCGCCTACCACGATCCGATCTAGGAGCGGTCGCGCGGCTTCGTAACGGCAATGTATGGGCTATGTGGCAGCCGTCGGCGCGGCCGGCGTGGCGCACGGCGCGGGCGGGCGGCTAAGGTGGAGGACCGCCCACGACCCGCCTGCGCATGACCTCCCTGGACGACACCGCGATCCCCCCGCTCCCGGAGCTGCTGGCGGCGCTGGAGGCCGGCCAGGCGCAGATCCTCGAACGCGGCGCCCGCGCCTACCTGCGGCAGCGCCCCGACGATGTCCTGGCCAGCAGCCTGCTGGCGATGAGCCTGCAGATGCAGGGCCAGCCGGCACCGGCCGCCGCGGTGTACCGCGCGCTGGCCGAGCGCGAGCCGCACGAGGTGGCGCACTGGAACAACCTGGGCACGGCGCTGCGCGAAGCCGGCGAACCCGGCCCGGCCGCCGAGGCCTATCTGCGCGCCCGCGCGCTGGCGCCGGACGATCCGCTGCCGCACCACAACCTGGGCCTGTTGGCGATGGACGCCGGCGATTACGCCGCGGCCCGCGAACACCTGCTCGATGCCCACGCGCTGGCGCCGCAGGCGCCGCCGCTGTGCGTGCACGCGGCGATGGCCTGCCATGAGTGCGGCGACTTCCAACGCGTGCAGGCTCTGATCGCCGACTGGCGACAATGGCCGCCGCTGGATCCGGACACCACCGTGGAACTGGCCTGGCTGCTGTCGCAGGGCGGCGAGACCGACACCGCCTGCGACCTGCTCCGCGCCTGTGCCGAGGGACCGATGGCGCAACCGGCGCGTGCCTGGTCGCGGCTGGTGCTGGTGCTCGAGCGCGCCAACCGCCTGCCGCAGGCGCGCGAGGCCGCAGCGCAGCTGCCGCCGCCGGAACGCATCGACGACCCGGACGTGCGCCAGGACGCCAGCAATGCGCTGGCGGTGCTGGCCATGCGCGAGGGCCACTGGCAGCAGGCGCATGCGCTGCTGCGCGGGCTGCTGGCCGACGGCAGTGCGGTTGACCGGCGCAAGCAGAGCAACCTGTTCTTCGCCCTGGCACGCGTCTGCGACCGCCTTGGCCTTCACGACGAAGCGCTGCAGGCCTGCGCGCAGGGCCATGCCGGCCAGGTCGAGGGCCTGGCCGCGCTGGTGCCTGAGCTGGCGGCGGCGGACGCACCGCCATTGCCGGTCGCGCAATCCCGCTGGGATCCGGCACGCCATGCCGCGGCACGGCCCGTGACGGCACCGGCCATGGCCGACTCGCCGATCTTCGTGGTCGGCTTCCCGCGCTCGGGCACCACCTTGCTGGAACAAATGCTCGACGCCCACCCGCAGTTGGTGGCGATGGACGAGCGGCCGTTCCTGCAGGGGCTGGCCGATCGCCTGGAGGCGCGCGGCGTGGCCTGGCCGGATGGGCTGGGCGAGCTCGACGATGCCGCCTGTGACGCGCTGCGCGCCGAGTACTGGCAGGCGGTGCGCGGGGTGGTGCAGCTGCAGCCGGGCCAGCGCCTGGTCGACAAGAACCCGTTGAACCTGCTGCGCCTGCCGCTGATCCGGCGCCTGTTCCCGGAGGCGCCGGTGATCCTGGCGCTGCGCCACCCCTGCGACGTGCTGCTGAGCTGCTACATGCAGGCATTCCGCTCGCCGGCGTTCGCCCTGCTGTGTGCCAGCCTGCCGCGGCTGGCGCGCGGCTATGCCGACGCAATGGAGTTCTGGCTCTACCACGCTGCCTTGCTGCAGCCACGCGCGTTGGAGCTGCGCTACGAGGACCTGGTGGCCGATCCGCAGGTGCAGGTGGCGCGCCTGGGACAGTTCCTGCGGCTGGAGCAGCCGGAGCGGTTGCTGGACTTCCAGCGCCACGCGCGCGCCAAGGGCTTCATCAGCACGCCCAGCTATGCGCAGGTGGTGGAGGGCATCAACCGCAAGGCCCTGGACCGCTGGCACGCCTACCGCAACGTCTTCGCGCCGGTGCTGCCGCTGCTGCAACCGTTCCTGCGACGCTGGGACTACCGCGTCGAGTGAGCGTTGCGTGTTGTCTGAACCGTTCCCGTCTGCTGGTTGAACGGCAAAAACGCAGCGTGCGCTGTACCGCGCTTGAAGCGGTGTTTTTGTCAGGGGCTGGCGCACGTTGGCACACCGAAACAACACCCTTCTTATAAAAAACTAACAAGTGCCTGACGGTCCTGTAATGGACCGCTGGCCCGAGGCATCCATTTCACCCGCCGCGCGTTTCCGCGCCCGGGACGGTTCGCGCCTGCGTGCAGCCGGCGCTTGTCGCACATCACATGAGGTCTTCCCGATGTCCGTAGCAAAGAACAGACTCGCTCACGCCGTTTGCCTGGCCATGGCGACGCTTCCCGCCACGCTCTATGCGCAGAGCGCCACGCCGGCGGCGTCCGCGTCCGGCGACGCGCCGGTGACCCTGGACAAGCTCACCGTCACCGGTTCGCTGGTGCGCCGCGTGGATGTGGAGACCGCCAGCCCGGTCGCCGTGGTCGATCGCCAGCAGATCCAGCAGAGCGGCAAGCAGACCCTGGGCGACCTGCTGCAGGCGCTGCCCGGCATCGCCGGTGCCGCGACCAACCCGCAGGTCAACAACGGCGGCGGCGACGGCGCCTCGACCATCTCGCTGCGCGGCCTCGGCGACGAGCGCACGCTGATCCTGATCGACGGCCACCGCATCCAGAACAACGACGTCAACTCGATCCCGGCCAACATGATCGACCACGTCGAAGTGCTGAAGGTCGGCGCCTCGGCGATGTACGGCTCCGACGCCATCGGCGGCGTGGTCAACTTCATCCTGCGCAAGAACTTCGAAGGCGGCGAAGTCTCGGCCAACTACGGCCAGACCAGCCGTGGCGACGGCGCGCGCCAGGGCGGCAGCTTCACCTTCGGCAAGACCTGGGACCGCGGCAACGTCGTGGTCGGCCTGGACTACAACAAGCAGAAGGACGTCTCCACCGCCAACCGCGCGTTCTCCAAGTACGCGATGTACCTGTCCAGCGGCAGCGTCTACAAGGGCGGTTCCAGCCGCACGCCGACCGGCTACTACAAGCTGCCGGCGGCGACCCTGGCGGCCAACGGCTGCAGCGCCAACGGTGCGCTGACCAGCAACGGCAGCGGCGGCTACAAGTGCTACAGCTCGTCGGCCGACGCCTACAACTACCAGGCGGAGAACCTGTTGCTGACCCCGCAGCAGCGCGTCGGCGGCTTCGTGCTCGGCAGCTTCAACATCACCGACTCGATGCAGGCGTACGTCAACGCCTACCACAACCACACCATGTCCAACTTCGCGATCGCGCCGCTGCCGTTCGACGCGCAGAACGACGGCATTACCATCGCCGCCAACAACCCGTACAACCCGTTCGGCGTGGAGTTCGGCCCCAACGGCTACGAATTGCGTACCCGCTTCAACTCGCTCGGCCAGCGCGAAGGCTTCTACGACACCGCCACCGACCAGGACGTGATCGGCCTGAAGGGCGGCATCGGCGACAGCAGCTGGGTGTGGGACGCCAACTTCAACTACGGCCACTACCGCCAGCGCAACTGGAGCCACGGCTACGTCGACTACGCCGCGCTGCAGAACGCGATCAACAGCGGGCAGGTCAACATCTTCGACCAGGGCAACGCCAACACGGTCGCCTGGCTGAAGAGCAACGAGTCGATCCCGCGCCAGGAAACCACCACCATCATGCGGCAGTGGGAAGCCAGCGCCAACGGCAGCCTGTGGGAGATGCCGGCCGGCGCCGCGCAGCTGGCGGTGGGCGTGCTGTACCGCAAGGAGAGCCTGAGCTCCTCGGTGTCGGCCAACGCGCTGATCAACAGCGACAACACCTGCGCCATCTCTTCCGAGGCCTGCGCCTCGCCGCTGAGCGGCAGCTTCAACGTCAAGGAAGCCTATGCGCAGCTGTTCATGCCGGTGCTGGAGCAGTCCTCGCCGATCGGCGCGCTCAACCTGACCCTGAGCGACCGCTACTCCGACTACAGCAGCGTGCGCTCGGGCAACAACAGCGCCTCGTTCCAGGTGGAGTGGCGGCCGATCCACGACCTGATGGTGCGCGGTACCGCGGCGCAGGTGTTCCGTGCGCCGACCATCACCGACATCTACCAGGGCCCGACCGCCGACTCGCCGAACTTCGTCGACCCGTGCATCGGCTACAGCGGTAGCGGCAACGCCAATGCCTGTGCTGGCGTGCCGGCCGGCTGGACCGGTTCGGGCCTGTCGCAGACCAACGCCATCAAGTCCGGCGCGACCTACGTCGGCTATCAGCTCAAGCCGGAGAAGGGCACCTCGTTCGACTACGGCCTGGTCTACAGCCCCGAGTACGTGCCGGGCCTGTCGGTCAACCTCGACTGGTGGAAGGTCAAGCTCAACGACCTGATCCAGCCGATCTCCGCGCAGACCGTGGCCGACCTCTGCTACAACGACAACAACAGCCCGTACTGCAGCTACATCCACCGCTATCCGGCGGGTAGCGTCAGCGCCGGCAACATCGACTACATCCAGACGCCGGTGGTCAACATCGGCAAGCTCAACACCCAGGGCATCGACCTGGGCGCGAGCTATGCGCTGCCCGACACCGACTACGGCAAGTTCACCCTGGCCGTGGACAGCACCTACCTGCACCGCTACGACATCGACACCGGGGACACGGTGGTGCACATGGCCGGTCGCTACAACTCGTCCTACGGCAACTACGCGCACTGGCGCGCGCATGCCCTGGTCGGCTGGAAGCTGGGCAACTGGGACGCGAGCTGGACCACGCGCTGGATCGGCAAGATGCAGGTCGGCAGTGGCGACCTGAGCCAGAACATGTCCGCCGATGCGGCGTTCAAGGGCGTGGTGCTGGACTACGGCAGCTACATGTACCACAACCTGCAGGTGGGCTACGACATGGCCGGGGCCAACCTGCGCCTGGATCTGGGCGTGGACAACCTGACCAACAAGCAGCCGCCGATGATGTACCAGAACAACGTGTTGAATGCGAACACCGACGTGAGCACCTACGACACGCTCGGCCGCTACTACTGGATGCGGGCCACCTACCGCTTCTGAGTGGAGCCGGTGCCGCCCGCCTGTGCGGGCGGCGCCGAAGCATGCGCCACGGCGCGTCCATGCGGGCGCGCCGTTTTGCTATGGGGGCAACGGTAGCGATGGGCATGAACCACACCGACCTGCGTCACTACGTCCGCGTCTACGACGCGGCGCTGGAGCCGGGCTTCTGCGCGCAGCTGATCGCGCAGTTCGAACAGACCGCGGCCCAGCACAGCCGCAATGGCGCCGGTCAGCGCGCCGGGCTGGACGACAGCGCCTGGACCGAACTCAACGTCAGCCGTCTTGCCGATCCCGCATTCCAGGGCTTCTTCATCGAACAGGTGCGCGCGGCACTGGCCCGCTACAACGCCGATCTCGGCCTGACCGCCGCGGTGCCCTGGCGTCCGCGCCTGGCCGACCTGCGGATCAAGCGCTACCGCGCCGACGCCGGCGAGCGCTTCCAGCCGCACTTCGATGCCTGCGATGCGGAGACCGGGCGCTACCTGGTGTTCCTGTGGTATCTCAACGACGTGGCCGAGGGCGGGCAGACCCGCTTCCTCGACCTGGACCTGGAGATCGCGCCGCGCGCCGGTCGCCTGCTGGTGTTCCCACCCTACTGGATGTTCCTGCACGCAGGCCTGCCGCCGCACAGCGGCGACAAGTACATCCTGTCCACCTATCTCGAATTCACCGCCAAGCCGGCCTGACCCAAGACGGCGGCAGTGTGGGATGGGGGCGCACGTCGCCGCACATCCCCACTCCCGAATCCCCAATCCCGACCGAAGCACGTGCCACGTCGATCAACCTGCACCATGCAGATGCTCGAACAGGATGGTGCTGCCGATCGCGATCAGCAGGGCGCCGCCGACGATCTCCGCCCGCTTGCCGGCGAGCGCGCCGAGCGCGCGGCCGAGCATGATGCCCAGGGTGACCATGGTCAGCGTGCACAGGCCGATGATCGCCGCGACCTCGACGATGTTCACGTCGAGGAAGGCCAGGCCGACGCCGACCGCCATCGCGTCGATGCTGGTGGCGAAGCCGGTGGCGGCCAGGTTCCAGAAGCCGTGGCGCTTGGGCGCGGCCTCCTGGGGCGTGTCGGACTCCGGCTTGAGGCCGGCGACGATCATGTGCACGCCCAGTGCGCCGAGCAGGCCGAAGGCGATCCAGTGGTCGAAGGCGACCACGTACTTGGACGCGGCCTGGCCGAGTACCCAGCCCAGCGCCGGGGTCAGTGCCTCGATGCAGCCGAAGATCAGGCCGGCACGCAGCGCGTCGGCCCAGCGCGGGCGCTGCATCGCTGCGCCCTTGCCGACGGCGGCGGCGAAGGCGTCGGTCGACATGGCGATGCCGAGCAGAAGAATCGAAAGAAACGACATGGGGGACCGTACCGGGACAGGCGACAACGACGAGCGCGCGCGCCCGGCCTTCGCCTTGCGCACTCGCCGCTGGTCTCGCCAACCGAACTGGCTGCCCGTACCACGGCGCATCGGCCGAGTCTGTTGATACGGGCGCTGTCCGCGCAGGGCGGACAGCAGGCTACTCCCCAAGGGGACGCGCAGTCTAACAGCGGCCAACTGCGGCGAACATCCCTGGAACGCACGCGAACCTGCAGCTTATCTTGATAGCTGCGGCTATATCGGCGATGGCTCTGCTGCGGTACGGCAGATGCGCTGGAGACGCGGAGAATGCTCGCCTCTCCGCCCATGTCGTTGCCTGCGGTGGCGCTCAGCCGTAGAGCGCGAGTGGGCGAATGTGTGCGCCCCTTCAGGACAGTGCCACGGACTTGTCTCCTTGTTCCCGCATGCAGCAACCGACGCATCGCCGCTGCGCGGCGGGACTGAAGGACAACACTGATAACGCGGTATCGCCGCGGCTCGGCATGATGTCTTGTCTCGATTGCAGGAGCGGCTTCAGCCGCGACGGGCATTCCCGGTAACGTCCGTCGCGGCTGAAGCCGCTCCTGCAAATGGCCTTCGTCGTTGTTAGGGATGCCCTGAAGGCCCTCCCACAACGGGGCACCCAGTGCGCCGTGTGCGCTCGGACAACGGACGCGCACGCGCCGCCTCCGCACCGCTCGCGCCTTCGCCAGGCGCCGCCGCGGCTCAGTCCTCTTCCGGCGGCAGCACGATGGTGTCGCTGTCGATGGCCAGCTTGCCGGCCAGCAGCACCGCCTGGGTGCGGTTGGTGACGCCGAGCTTGCGCAGGATCGCGGTGACGTGCGCCTTGATGGTGGCTTCGGACACGCCCAGGTCGTACGCGATCTGCTTGTTGAGGCTGCCGGCACCGAGCATCTGCAGCACCCGGAACTGCTGCGGCGTCAGTTCGCGCAGGCGCTGCCCGACCTCGCGTTCGGCGCGGTCGGTGGGCGGTACGTTGTGCGCTTCCGGCGGCGCCCAGTGTTCGCCGTCCAGCACCGTGCCCAGCGCCAGGCCGATGGTGTCCGAGTCGGCCGACTTGGGAATGAAGCCGAACGCGCCGTGGTCCAGCGCGCGCCGCATCACCGTCGGCTCCTCGCGCGCGGACACCACCACCACCGGCAACTGCGGATGCAGCGCGCGCATGTGCACCAGCGCGCTGAAGCCCTGCGCGCCGGGCATGTTGAGATCCATCAGCAGCAGATCGGCATCGGCGTGGCGATCGGCCAGCGCGTACAGCGCCTCGACGCTGTCGGCCTCGTACAGCTGCACCCCCGGCATCACCCGCTGCACCGCCCCACGCAGCGCCTCGCGGAACAGGGGATGGTCGTCGGCGATCAGCAGGGTGGGCATGGGGCGGGGATTCGGGAGTGGGGATTCGGGATTCGCAACAGCAAGGGCGCGGCGTCGTGCGGAAAACGAGAGCGGGAAGGGAAGCCGCTTTAGCGAATCCCCAATCCAACTCCCGAATCCCGACGCGCGTCAGCGCGTCAACCGCTCGTTCACCAACGAATCCACCACCGACGGATCGGCCAGGGTCGAGGTGTCGCCGAGTTGGTCGGGGGCGTTCTCGGCGATCTTGCGCAGGATGCGGCGCATGATCTTGCCCGAGCGGGTCTTGGGCAGGCCGGGCGCCCACTGCAGGTGGTCGGGGGCGGCGATCGGGCCGATCTCCTTGCGCACCCAGGCCACCAGTTCCTTGTGCAGGGCCTCGCTCGGCTGCTCCTCGGCGACCAGGGTCACGTAGGCGTAGATGCCCTGGCCCTTGATGTCGTGCGGGAAGCCGACCACCGCGGCCTCGGCGACCTTGGGGTGGGAGACCAGTGCGCTCTCCACCTCGGCGGTGCCGATGCGGTGGCCGGAGACGTTGATGACGTCGTCGACGCGGCCGGTGATCCAGTAGTAGCCGTCGGCATCGCGGCGGCAGCCGTCGCCGGTGAAATAGCTGCCCGGGTAGGTGCGGAAATAGGTGTCGATGAAGCGCTGGTGGTCGCCGTAGACGGTGCGCATCTGCCCCGGCCAGGAATCGCGCAGCACCAGGTTGCCTTCGGTGGCGCCTTCCAGGATCTCGCCGTCGGCGCTGACCAGGGCCGGCTGCACGCCGAAGAACGGCAGCGTCGCCGAGCCGGGCTTGAGGTCGATGGCGCCGGCCAGCGGGGTGATCAGGATGCCGCCGGTCTCGGTCTGCCACCAGGTGTCCACGATCGGGCAGCGGCCGTCGCCGACCACATCGTAGTACCAGCGCCAGGCTTCCGGATTGATCGGCTCGCCGACGCTGCCGAGCAGGCGCAGGCTCGTGCGCGCGGTCTTCTTCACCGGCGCCTCGCCCTCGCGCATCAGCGCGCGGATCGCGGTCGGGGCGGTGTAGAAGATCGTCACCTGATGCTTGTCGATGACTTCCCAGAAGCGCGACACGCTCGGGTAATTGGGCACGCCTTCGAACATCAGCGCGGTGGCGCCGTTGGCCAGCGGCCCGTAGACGATGTAGCTGTGGCCGGTGACCCAGCCCACGTCGGCGGTGCACCAGTAGATGTCGTCCTCGCGCAGGTCGAATACGGTCTCGTGGGTGTAGGCGGCGTACAGCAGGTAGCCGGCGGTGGTGTGCAGCACGCCCTTGGGCTTGCCGGTGGAGCCGGAGGTGTAGAGGATGAACAGCGGGTCCTCGGCGTTCATGCGCTCGGGTTCGCACTCGGCCGGCTGGGTGTCGACCACGTCGTGGAACCAGCGGTCGCGCGGGGCCTGCATGTCCACCGCGCCGCCGGTGTGGCGTACCACCAGCACGGTTTCCACGCTGGTGGTGCCGGGCAGCTTCAGCGCCGCGTCCACGTTCGCCTTGAGCGGGATCTTCTTGCCGCCGCGCAGGCCTTCGTCGGCGGTGATGATCAGCTTGCTGCCGCAGTCGATCACCCGGTCGGCGATCGAGTTGGGCGCGAAACCGCCGAACACCACCGAGTGGATCGCGCCGATGCGCGCGCAGGCCAGCATCGCCACCGCGGCGTCGGGGATCATCGGCAGGTAGATGGTGACGCGATCGCCCTTCTGCACGCCCAGCGCGCGCAGCGCGTTGCCGAGCCGGCACACGCGCTCGTACAGCTCGCGATAGGTGACGCGGTAGGACGGCGCGTCCGGGCTGTCCGGCTCGAACAGCAGCGCGGTCTTGTCGCCGCGGGTGGCCAGTTGCCGGTCCAGGCAGTTGACGCTGGCATTGAGTTCGCCGTCGTCGAACCAGCGGATATGGAAGTCGTCCAGGGCGAAGCTGACGTCCTTGATCCGGGTCGGCTTCTTGAACCAGTCCAGGCGCTCGGCCACCTTGCCCCAGAACGCCTCCGGCTGTTCCACCGATTGCGTGTACTGGGTCTGGTACTGGGTCTTGTCGACCCGCGCACGGGCGGCGAACTGCGGATCGACGGGGTAGAGATCGGCCATGGTTCCCTCTGCATTGAACGGGGCGCCGCATGCGGCGGCGCGTCAACGCGCAGTGTGCCGCATCCGGCGTTAAGCGCACACGCGCCGGGCCTTAGACGATGGTCGTAACTCAGCCGACGTTCGACTAATGGCCAATAGGCGCGGCCGGTGCGGTCGCGCACGCTGGGCTACGGCCGTGCGCATGCGTGCGGCCATCCATTATTCGGGAGGGAGTAATGAGCAACCGCATCGCATCCCTGGCGCGTCGCCCGTTGGCGGCCGCGCTGTTGGTGGCCCTGGTCGCGCCTGGCGCGGCCTTCGCCCAAGGCAAACCCTCGGCGCGCGAACAGGCGCTGGAGACCCGCGTGGCCGAGCTGGAGCGGCAGGTGCAGCAACTGCTGTCCGCGCAGCAACAGCAGCAGGGGCAGATCGCGCAGACCCAGACCGAGGTCGCCGCGGTCCGCTCGACCCAGGTCGCGCCGCCACCTGCACCCCCGGCGCCGCCGGCCGGCAAGGCGCCGATCCAGGTCACCACCATCACCCCGGGGGCCACGCCCGGCACTACCTTCAAGGTGGGCGGCTTCATCAAGGCCGATTTCCTGGCTACCCGCACCGGCGACGGCCAGCTCGCCGACGACGCCACCGGCCGCGCGCTGTACCTGCCCGGGCAGACCCCGGTGGGCGGCGCCAAGTCCGGTACCGACTACAACGCCCACGCCAAGTTCTCGCGGATCAACTTCGGCGTGGACAGCGTGACCGAAGGCGGCAACAAGGCCGGCGCGCTGGTCGAACTGGATTTCTTCGGCAACGCGCTGGGCACTCAGACCGCGACCAACACCTACGGCGCCACCCTGCGTCATGCCTACATGTACTGGAACCACTGGCTGGCCGGCCAGACCTGGTCCAACTTCATGGACCCGGCGGCGCTGCCGGAAGCGGCCGACTTCATCGGCCCCACCGACGGCGTGGTGTTCGTGCGCCAGGCGCAGCTGCGCTACACCAACGGCGGCTTCAGCATCGCCCTGGAGAATCCGGAAACCACCCTGTACACGCGCAGCGTGGCCGGCGTGGTCAGCACCGCCAGTTCCGACCGCGGCGCGCTGCCGGACCTGACCGTGCGCTACGGCTGGAAGGGCGACTGGGGCAGCTTCGGCGTCGCCGGCGTGGTCGGCCAGCAGAAGGTCGACAACCGCGCCACCGGCGCCGATGCCAGCAAGGCCTCCGGCGGCCTGACCCTGGGCGGCAAGTGGGTGGCCAGCGACAGCGACAGCCTGTTCTACCAGCTCACCGGCGGCGAAGGCATCGGTCGCTACATCGGCCTGGGCATCGCCCAGAACGCGGTGTACGACGCCGCCGACCGCGACCTGGACACGGTCGGGGTAGTCGCCGGCTACGTCGGCTGGCGCCACGCGTTCTCGCCCAAGCTGCGCACCAACCTGATCTACGCGCGCAGCGACTACGACAACGACACCGCGCGCACCGGCCTGGCCGTGACCAAGAGTGTGCAGAGCATCCGCGGCAACGTCTTCTACTCGCCGTTGCCCAAGGTCGATATCGGCGCCGAGCTGATGTATGGCAAGCGCGAGATCGAAAGCGGCGCCAAGGGCGACATCACCCGCCTGCAGTTCACCACCAAGTACAGCTTCTGATCCGCGCTGCGGTCACTACCCCGGAGGCACCACATGACCCTCTCCAACGACGCGCTGATCGCCAAGATCGACGCCAATCCGAAGTACCACGCGCTCAAGCGCCAGCGCAACGCGCTGGGCTGGACGCTGACCGTCCTGATGCTGCTGGCCTACTTCGGCTTCATCGGCCTGATCGCCTTCGACAAGGCGTTCCTGGCGCAGCCGATGGGCAGCGGCGTCACCACCATCGGCATCCCGATCGCGATCGGGGTGATGGTCTTCACCATCGCCATCACCGCGATCTATGTGCGTCGTGCCAACACCGTGTACGACCAGCTGACCGCTGACATCCTCGAGGACGCCCGCCAATGAGCAAGCACCTGCGCTTCCTTCTGCTGCTGCTGGCCGCGCTGCTGCCGGCCGGCGTGGCCCTGGCCGCCGGCGGCGATGTCGGCCAGACCGACAAGCAGCCGACCAACTGGGTGGCGATCGGCATGTTCGCCTTCTTCGTCGCCGGCACGCTGTGGATCACCAAGTGGGCGGCGAAGAAGACCCGCTCGGCGTCGGACTTCTACACCGCCGGCGGCGGCATCACCGGCTTCCAGAACGGCCTGGCGATCGCCGGCGACTACATGTCGGCGGCCTCGTTCTTGGGCATCACCGCGGCGGTGATGACCAACGGCTACGACGGCCTGATCTACGCCATCGGCTTTCTGGTCGGCTGGCCGATCCTGACCTTCCTGATGGCCGAGCGCCTGCGCAACCTCGGCAAGTACACCTTCGCCGACGTGGCCGGCTACCGCTTCGCGCCGACCGCGATCCGCAGCTTCGCCGCCTCCGGCACGCTGGTGGTGGTGCTGTTCTACCTGATCGCGCAGATGGTCGGTGCCGGTGCGCTGATCAAGCTGCTGTTCGGCCTGGACTACTGGGTGGCGGTGAGCCTGGTCGGCGTGCTGATGATGGTCTACGTGCTGTTCGGCGGCATGACCGCGACCACCTGGGTGCAGATCATCAAGGCGGTGCTGCTGCTGACCGGCGTGACCTTCATGGCCGTGGCGATCATGTGGCACTTCAACTTCAGCTTCGAGGCGCTGTTCGCCGAGGGCGTGCGGGTGAAGACCGCGGTGGCGGCCAACGGCGGCGCCTCGCCGGAAGAGGCGGCCAGCGCCGGCCTGTCGATCATGGGCCCGGGCGGCTTCGTCAAGGATCCGATCTCGGCGATCTCCTTCGGCATGGCGCTGATGTTCGGCACCGCCGGCCTGCCGCACATCCTGATGCGCTTCTTCACCGTCCCCGACGCCAAGCAGGCGCGCAAGTCGGTGCTGTGGGCCACCACCTGGATCGGCTACTTCTACATCCTGATCTTCATCATCGGCTTCGGCGCCATCGCCCTGGTGCTGACCAACCCGCAGTTCGCCGACGTCGCCACCGGCACCATCCACGGCGGCAAGGGTGCGGCCAACATGGCGGCGGTGCTGGTCGGCAACGCGGTGGGCGGCAACGTGTTCATGGGCTTCATCTCCGCGGTGGCCTTCGCCACCATCCTGGCGGTGGTCGCCGGCCTGACCCTGTCCGGCGCCTCGGCGGTGTCCCACGACCTGTACGCCACGGTGATCAAGAAGGGCAATCCCGCCCCGGGCTCGGAGCTGAAGGTGTCGCGCGTCACCACCATCGCGCTGGGCGTGATCGCGGTGCTGCTGGGCATCGTGTTCGAGAAGCAGAACGTGGCCTTCATGGTGTCGCTGGCCTTCGCCATCGCCGCCTCGGCCAACTTCCCGGTGCTGATCCTGTCGTTGCTGTGGAAGGACTGCACCACCCGCGGCGCGGTGATCGGCGGCTTCCTGGGCCTGATCTCCTCGCTGGTGCTGACGGTGCTGTCGCCGTCGGTATGGGTGGACACGCTGGGCAACCCGACCGGCTCGGCGCCGTTCCCGTACACCTCGCCAGCGCTGTTCTCGGTGACCATCGGCTTCGTCGGCATCTGGCTGTTCTCGGTGCTGGACCGCAGCGCGCAGGCCGGCAAGGAACGCGCCGCGTTCAAGGCGCAGCAGATCCGCGCCGAAACCGGGCTGGGCGCCTCGCGCGGGTCCGGTCACTGAGCGTGCGCGCCTAGCAGGACGCGGCCAACGCCGCACGCGACGCCGGCCTTCGGGCCGGCGTCGTCGTCTGTGCGGTGAGGCGGCGTTACCATGAGCGCCCGTTGCCTTCATCGTGCCAACGCATGCGCTACCGCTGGATCCTGTTCGACGCCGACGACACGTTGTTCCACTTCGACGCCTTCGCCGGCCTGCAGCGCATGTTCGCCGGCTATGGCGTGCAGTTCGGCGAAGCGGAGTACGCTGACTACACCGCCTGCAACCGGCCACTGTGGGTGCAGTACCAGAACGGCGCGATCACCGCGCTGCAATTGCAGCAGCGCCGGTTCGCCGACTGGGCGCAGCGCCTGCAGACCGCGCCGGAGACCTTGAACACGGCGTTCCTGGCGGCGATGGCCGAGCTGTGTGCGCCGCTGGACGGAGCGATGGACCTGCTCGACGCCTTGCGTGGGCGCGCGCGCCTGGGCCTGGTCACCAACGGCTTCGGCGCGCTGCAGAACGCGCGCCTGCAGCGTACCGGGCTGCACGACCGCTTCGAGGTCATCGCCATTTCCGAGGTGGTGGGCGTGGCCAAGCCGCACCCGGGGATCTTCTCGCACGCGCTGGCGCAGCTCGGCGACCCACCGCCGGCGCAGGTGCTGATGGTCGGCGACAACCCGCAGGCGGACATCGCCGGCGGCCTGGCCGCGGGCCTGCACACCTGTTGGTTCAATGCGCACGGCGCTGCCGCCCCGGAGGGTGTCGTGCCGCACCACCAGGTCGCCTCGCTGGCGCAGTTGCAGGCGTGGTTGCTGGAAGAGCCGGCGTAGTTCAAGCGACCGATCGCGCTCACCCCAGCGCCACCGCGTCGGGACTGAAGTCCCTCCCACAACGAGAACCGCGCCAGCATCGCGGGCCGAAGCAAAGCACACGGTAGGAGCGGCTTCAGCCGCGAGTGGCTCCATCGGGAACGGTTGTCGCGGCTGAAGCCGCTCCTACGGAGATGCGGGCGTTCGGTTGACGCGCGGCAGAAGCCGCTGACGGGAGGCTTCCTTCCGTCCTGACGCCCGGTCGCCGGGCTGCCGACAGGCAACGCAACCGCCGTCGTATAGTGCGCCCATGCCGACCTCCGTTGCCGATGCCGCTTCCACCGACACGCCGCTGGCCGCCCTGCCAGTCACCCTGCAGCGCCTGCGCGCGGCCTGGCAGTCGGCCAAGCCGGAGCGGGCGCAGCGCCGCGAGGACCTGCTGCGGCTGCGCGCGGCGCTGAAGCGGCGGTTGCCGGAGATGGCCGATGCCATCGCCGCCGACTTCGGCCACCGCTCGCGCCACGAATCGCTGATCGCCGACGGCATGACCGTGCTCGGCGAGATCGATCACCTGCTGCGCCATCTGAAGCGCTGGATGCGCCCGCAGCGGGTCGGCGCCGGCTGGCGGCTGTGGCCGGCGCGTGCGGAAGTGCGGCCGGTGCCGGTCGGCGTGGTCGGGGTGATCGCGCCGTGGAACTACCCGGTCAACCTGGCGCTGATCCCGCTGGCCACCGCGATCGCCGCCGGCAACCACGTCTACCTGAAACCCTCCGAGCACACCCCGCGCAGCGCGCAGTTCCTGCAGTCGCTGCTGGCCGAGGTGTTCCCGCCGCAGCGGGTGGCGGTGGCGCTGGGCGGGGCCGAGGTGGCGTCGGCGTTCGCCGCGCTGCCGCTGGACCACCTGGTGTTCACCGGCTCCACCGCGGTCGGCCGCAAGGTGATGGCCGCCGCCGCGCCCAACCTGACCCCGCTGACCCTGGAACTGGGCGGCAAGTCGCCGGCCATCGTCTGCGCCGACTACCCGCTGGAACAGGCCGCTGCGCGCCTGGCCACCGGCAAGTGGTTCAACGCCGGGCAGACCTGCATCGCCCCGGATTACGTGCTGATCGACGCCGGTCGCGAGGCGGCGCTGGTGCAGGCGCTGCGCGCGCAGGTGCTGGCGCGCTACGGCGATTTCGCCAGCGCCGAGGACTACACCCGCATCGTCAACGAGGGCCAGTACCGGCGCCTGCGCGGCTACCTGGACGATGCCCGCGCGCGCGGCCTGGAGGTCATCGAACTGGCCACGGTGGCGCGCGAGCGCGCCGAGCGCGAGCGGCTGATCGTGCCCACGCTGGTGCTGCAGCCGGGCGACGACGCGCTGCTGATGCAGGAGGAGATCTTCGGCCCGATCCTGCCGGTGCGCAGCTACCGCTCCCTGGACGCGGCCATCGCCGAGATCAACAGCCGCGACCGGCCGCTGGCGCTGTATCCCTTCAGCCACGACCGCGCGCGGATCGAGACGATCCTGCACGCCACCATCGCCGGCGGCGTCACCGTCAACGACAGCCTGCTGCATTTCGCCGCCAACGCGCTGCCGTTCGGCGGCATCGGCCCCAGCGGCATGGGCGCCTACCACGGACGCGCCGGCTTCGACGCCTTCAGCAAGGCGCTGCCGATCCTGTGGCAGTCGCGCCGCGCCGGCAGCGATTTGCTGAAGCCGCCGTACGCGCGGATCGCGCGCATGCTCTCGTTCCTGGTGCGGTGAGCGGGGGCGTAGCCGACGTCCAGGGCGCGCGTGCATGGCGTGGCGATAGGAGGCACGCGCGTATAGGAGCGGCTGCAGCCGCGACGCGTTACCGGTAAAGCCTCGCGGCTGAAGCCGCTCCTACAAGGGAAATGCGTGTCTCGCCAAGGAAGCGATCAATAGAGGCGTGCTTCAGCCGCGACCGGCGAAGCCCTCCGATGCAGTGCCAAGCCTGGGCCCAGACCCGGACGGACTGTGCAAGCGTCGGTCGCCCCCACAGATGTCCGACCGATCCCGCCACCGGGACGCACTGCACCCACGGCCCCAAATCGCGGCGCAGTCCACAGTCCAGCACCGGGTCGCACCCCGGAAATAAATAATTCACAGTAAGTTATTAGGTTCTCGCCCGACGCCGCCGCCGATCACGGCGGCTCAGGCTCCTGCGCGAGACGTCCGTGCGGAGCGCAACACACGAGATGCCGCCATGCGTCGACCTGACCGGCGCTCGTCCCCCCGTGTCTCCCCCTTTCCTTCAGAACCGGACGCAGCCCAATGAAGATCGCATTCGTTCCCTCGCCCCTGGCGCGCGCCTGCCGCGCGCTCGCCGCCCTGGCGGTCCTGGCCGTCGTGCCGCAGCTGGCCATGGCCAACTGCAACGACACCGTCGGTACCAAGATGAGCAACATCCTGTTCGGCGACAGCAGCGGCGACACCGTCGTGCTGGCCCACCGCGGTCTGTGGGGCAAGTACGGCAACTTCCCCGACATGCCGGAAAACTCGCGCGGTGCGCTGCAGCTGGCCAACGACCAGTGCATGGACGGCGTGGAGCTGGACATCAAGATGACCAGCGACGGCGTGCCGGTCGTGCTGCACGACTGGAACCTCGGTCGCACCACCAACGTGTGGACCAGCCGTGCCGGCGAAACCAAGTACGACCCGATGAGCAACCAGGGCTACAACCCGTCGATCACCGTGACCCCGTGGTCGGTGGTGAGCGGCCTGTTCCTGCTGACCCCCGACCGCCGCACCACCACCGGCTACCACGTGCCGCGCGTGGATGAGCTGTTCTCCTACTTCAAGGCGCATGGCCTGAAGACGCCCATCGTGTTCGACATCAAGGACGCCGCCTCGGTGCGTGCGGTGTCGCGCGCGGCCGATGCCGCGTTCTCGGTGGGTGCGTCCAACTTCGTCGCCGCCAAGGTCAATGCCACGCTGTACCCGAGCCGCTCGGCGTTCCGCGCCGACACCACCAGCATGGTCGGCATTCCGGTGTTCACCACCAACATGCTGACCAAGATCAACGTCGACAACGCCATATCGGCCTGGAGCGACACCAAGGAGGCGATGGAGATCAACGTCAAGCAGCTCGGTGGCCTGCTGCAGGGCCAGGCCGACCGCGTGCGCGAGCGCGGCGTGCGCGTGGGCGTGTTCCAGGCGATTCCGGACAGCCCGCTGGCCGGGAAGTTCTACCAGAACAGCGGCGCCTGCTGCTATCAGCTGTCGGACCTGTACTTCTCCTACTCCGGCGGCCGCGACACCGCCGACAACCGTGGCGATCTCAACTTCATCGTCAACCAGGAGGCGTTCAGCCTGATCACCACCGACGACCCGAAGGCGGCGATCGCGTACCTGAAGGCGCGCGGCAAGCACGACTGAGTCCTTGCATGTCCTGGCGGCCGGCCCTGCGTCGGCCGCCTTTTGCGGCCGTGGCGCTCCGGCGTCGCGCGCCGCCCTCTCCTGGAGAAGCGCATGTCCCTGTCTTTCGCCAAATCCGCCGTGGTCAGGTCCATCACCCTGGCCACCTGCGCGCTGGCCGCGTTCGCCGCCCTGGCTGCGCCGGCCGCCGAACCCGCCACCGCCGACCCGGTGGTGCTGCGCGTCGGCGCGCAACAGTTCACTGCCAGCGAGTACCGCGCCCTGGCCGGCGATGCCACGCGTGGTGCTGCCGGCATCGACGATGACTCGGTGGTGCGCCGTTTCGCCGACCGCGCCATTCTGCTCGACCAGGCACGGCAGCAGCATCTGCAGGACGATCCGGTAGTGGCCGCGCGCCTGCGCCGCGCCGCCGACGCGATCCTGGCCGAGGCCGCGCAGGCACGGCTCAGCGCCGACGCGCACATCGACGAGGCGATGCTGCGCCGGCAGTTCGCCGCGCATCCGGACGACTACACCGAATACCACTTGCGCCATCTGTTCGTCGCGCTGCATCCGCAGGGCGGGCCGCGCAGCGGACACACACTGACCGAGGCGCAGGCTCTGCAGCGCGCCGAGGCGCTCAAGCGCCAGCTCGACGGCGGCGCCGATTTCGCCACGCTGGCGATGCGCGAGTCCGACGACACCGCCACCGCCAGCGAGGGCGGACAGCTGTCGCCGACTTTCGGCCGCTACCTGGCCGACGCCTTCGACGCGCCGATCCGCCAACTCGCGGTGGAGCAGGTCTCCGCGCCAGTGCGCGGCCCTGACGGCTATCACCTGATCCGGCTCGATGCGAAGACCGCGGCGCGCTTCGACGCGGTGCGCGGGCAGATCGACCTGCAATTGCGCGAGCAGGCCGCGGCCGACGCCATGCAGCGCCTGCGCCAGGCGCAGCCGATGGCGTTCGATCGCGACGCCTACACGGCCGCGGCGCACTGAGCATGGTGGCGATGCGGCGTCCGCTGCATTGGTGCGGTGGCGCGGTGGTGCTGGTCGCGTTCGCGCTCGCGACGAAGCTGATGCCGCCGACGGCCGCACCCGCCGGTGCCGCGAACAAGGTGCAGGCATCTGCGCTACCGCGCTCGGCAGCAACGTCGCCACCGCCGATGTCCGCGACCACGCCGCCCGACGCAGCGCTGGCGGCCGGCACCAGCGAGGCGCGGCGCCTGACCGCCACCGCGCTGTTGGCGCTGGATTGCCGGCAACGCGCGCAAGCGCCGCCGTCCCGCCCGGCGGTGCTGCCAGGCGCAGACACCGAGGACGCCGCAGCCGCCGCGGCACGCCGGGCGGCCGAATGGCAACGTCTCGCGGCCTGTCGCGGCGTTGCCGGACTCGATGCCGCGCAGATCGAGGCGATGCTGCGCAGTGCGGCCGCGCGCGGCGATGCCGATGCGCAACGCCAGTTGCTGGCACAGCGCGTGGCGCAGTTGGTCGCGCGCGCCGGCAGCGTCGACGCGGAAGGGCAACGCGCTCCGCTGTCGGCCGCCGACGAGCGCGATGCCGAGGACGTGGTGACGCAACTGGAAGACCGCGCGCTGCACGGCGACCGCATGTCGATCGACGCCTTGGCGCAACTGCTGCGCGCGCCGTGGCTGGCAGTGGCCGATCCGCCGTACGCCGCGGCCTGGCAACTGGCCGCGCGGCAGGCGCCGGAGCGGCCGTTTCCGCCGCCGGAACAGGCGCTCGGTGCCGAGGAGCTGCTCGACGGCTTGAACGAGGCGCAGCGCCAGCAGGCGCTGAGCCTGGCGCCTGAGCTGTTCGCGCAGTGCTGCGCGCGGCGCTGAACGGCCTGGTGCCCGCGGTTTGGCCGCCGCGGCGGCTGCGGTCAGAATAGCGGCCGGCTTCCCCGTCCCGGATTTCCCTTGAAGATCGCCAGCTGGAACGTCAACTCGCTCAACGTGCGCCTGCCGCACCTGCAACAGTGGCTGGCCGCGTTCGCGCCGGACGTGGTCGGGATCCAGGAGACCAAGCTGGAGGACCACAAGTTTCCCGACACGGCGCTGGCCGAGGCCGGCTACCGCAGCGTGTTCGCCGGGCAGAAGACCTACAACGGCGTGGCGATCCTGTCGCGACTGCCGATCGGCGACGTGCAGATCGGCGTGCCGGACCTGGAGGACGAGCAGAAGCGCGCGATCGCCGCCACCATCGGCGATCTGCGCATCGTCAATCTGTACGTGGTCAACGGCCAGGACGTGGGCACCGACAAGTACGCCTACAAGCTGCGCTGGCTGGAGGCGGTGCACGCCTGGCTGGCCGACGAGCTGCAGCGGCATCCGCGGCTGGTGGTGCTGGGCGACTTCAACATCGCCCCGGACGCGCGCGACGTGCACGACCCGCTGGTGTGGAGCGACAACCACATCCTCACTTCCACCGCCGAGCGCGGCGCCCTGCACAAGCTGCTCGGCCTGGGCCTGCACGACGGCTTCCGCCTGCACCATGCCGACGGCGGCATCTTCAGCTGGTGGGATTACCGCCAGGCCGGCTTCCGCCGCGACCTGGGTCTGCGCATCGACCTGACCCTGGTGTCCGAGGCGCTGAAGGCGCGCACCCGCGGTGCCGGCATCGACCGCGAACCGCGCAGCTGGGACCGCCCCAGCGATCACGCGCCGGCCTGGGTCGAGCTGGAGCCGGCGGCATGAGCGAGCGCCACGTGCGCCGCTGCATCGACAAGGTCGGCGACACCGCCATCGCGCCGCTGCACCGGCTCAGCTGCCACTGCGGTGCGGTGCAGATCGACCTGGAGCTGCCGCAGGGCATCGTCGACCCGCGCCGCTGCAACTGCTCGCTGTGCCGGCGCCGCGGCGCCATCGTCGCCTCGGTGCCGCTGGCGGCCCTGCACGTCCGCCAGGGCGAGCAGGCGCTGCGCCTGTACCAGTTCCACACGCATACCGCGCAGCATTATTTTTGCGGCACCTGCGGGATCTACACGCATCACCGGCGCCGCTCCGATCCCAGCCTGTACGGCTACAACGTCGGTTGCCTGGAAGACGTGGACCCCTATGCGCTGGCCATTGCGGTGCCGGTCGAGGACGGCGTGCGCCATCCGGCCCACCGCGCTGCGCCGTGAGCGGGGCCGCAAACGCAAAACGCCCGGCGAACCGGGCGTTTGCGCAAGCGGCGAGGGCGCTGCGTCAGCGCGCGCGGCCGCGAGTGAACAGGTTGACGATCGCCAGCAGGATGATGGCGCCGATCAACGAGTACAGGAACGTCCACAGGGTGATCGCCTGGTTGATGCCGCCGCCGAACAGCCAGCCGGCGATCAGCGCGCCGACGATGCCGACCACGATGTTCAGAATGATGCCCTGCTGTGCGTCACGGCGCATGATGATGCTGGCCAGCCAGCCCACGATGCCGCCGACGATCAACCAGATGATGATGCCCATGCGTCAGACTCCTCGGTTCGGCCCGCACCAGGAGCGGTGGGGTGGGCGTCATTTAAGGAGCGCCGCCGTGAAGCGGCCGTATAGCATCGGCCCCGCCGCGCAGCGGCCATTGCGCTTTGTGGGCGCGGCGTGAGCGCGCCGATGCCGCCCGTGGCCGACGGCGCCGAGCCGCCGGACTGGCGCCTCGGCCCGGTGGCGCTGTGGCTGCGCCCGCATCCGCCGCGGACCTCCGGCGAGGCGCAGGCGCGGCGCCTGCTGGCCGGCGAACTGGCGGTGCCGGCGGCGCAATTGCCGCTGCAACGCGACGCCCGCGGCCGGCCCGGCCTGCATGCACCGCTGGCGCATGTGGACACCGGTTGGAGCCACAGCGGCGACTACCTGCTTGTGGCGGTCGCCGCGCACGCGCGGCTGGGCGTGGACATCGAGCGCCAGCGGCCGCGGCCGCGCCTGCTGGAACTGGCGCAGCGCTTCTTCCATCCGGACGAGGTCGCGCGGCTGGCCGCGCTGGCGATGCCGGCGCGCGAGGCGCTGTTCTTCCGCCTGTGGTGCGCCAAGGAAGCGCTGCTCAAGGCGCATGGCCACGGCATCGCCTTCGGCCTGCACCGGCTGCGCTTCGCCGAGGACGCCGGCGGCGCGCTGCGCCTGGTCTGGTGCGACCCGGGCCTGGGCGCGGCCGAGGCCTGGCACCTGCACGAATGGGAGGCCGCGCCCGGCTATCGGGCGGCGCTGGCGTGGTGCGCGGATGCGCCGGTCGAGGCCGCGCCTTAGCGCAGCGCGCTTCGTGCAGCGGCGGCACCTGCGATAATCCGCCGATGACCGATGCCTCTCTTCCCGATTCCGTCCGCGTCGCGCTCGAGCAGGGCCTGCACGCGCAGGGCCTGGACGCGGCCGCGCTGGCGCCGCCGCTGCTGGCCTACCTGGCGCTGCTGACGCGCTGGAACCGCACCTACAACCTGACCGCGATCCGCGACCCGCACGAGATGGTGACCCGCCATCTGCTGGATTCGCTGGCGATGCAGCCGTTCGCCCAGGAGGGCGCGCTGGCCGACCTGGGCACCGGTCCGGGACTGCCCGGCATTCCGCTGGCGATCGCGCGGCCGCAGCTGCGGGTGACCCTGGTCGAAAGCAACGGCAAGAAGGCGCGGTTCCTGCGCGAAGCGGTGCGCCAGCTGCGCCTGGACAACGCGCGGGTGGCCGAGTCGCGCGCCGAGGCGCTGGACGAGGCCGGCGCCTACGACCTGCTGACCGCGCGCGCGCTGGACACCCTGGCCGGCATCGTCGCCGTCGGCGGCCACCTGCTGCGCCCGGGCGGGCGCCTGCTGGCGATGAAGGGCGTGCGCCCGGACGAGGAGATCGCCGCGCTGCCGCCGGGCTGGGTGGCGCCGACGGTGCACCCGCTGCAGGTCCCCGGCCTGGGCGCCGACCGCCACCTGGTGGTGGTCGAGCGCGGTTGAGCGCCAGCCGCGGCCGGCCCCGATTTCCGCCAGGGGGGGCTGTGACCGCATAATGCCCGGTCCCACCCCATCGCCGACGAGGCTCCCGCATGGCCCGCATCATCGCCATCGCCAACCAGAAGGGCGGCGTCGGCAAGACCACCACCGCGGTCAACCTGGCCGCGTCGCTGGCGCGGCAGTCGCAGCGCGTGCTGCTGGTGGACCTGGACTCGCAGGGCAATGCGACGATGGGCAGCGGCATCGACAAGCGCGAGCTGGCCGCCTCCACCTGCGATGTGCTGCTCGGCGAGAGCAGCGCCGAACAGATCCGGGTGACCGCGCCGGAGGGTTTCGACCTGCTGCCGGGCAATATCGATCTCACCGCCGCCGAGATCCAGCTGATGGACCAGCCGGCGCGCGAGCAGCGGCTGAAGACCGCGCTGGCGCCGCTGCGCGAGGCCTACGACTTCATCCTGATCGACTGCCCGCCGGCGCTGTCGCTGCTGACCCTGAACGCGCTGACCGCCGCCGATTCGGTGATCGTGCCGATGCAGTGCGAGTACTACGCGCTGGAAGGGCTGACCGCGCTGCTGGAGACCATCGATGCGCTGCGCGCCGAGCTGAATCCGGCGCTGGAGATCGAGGGCGTGCTGCGGACCATGTTCGACGTGCGCAACAACCTGGCCAACGCGGTGTCGGCGGAGCTGACCAACCACTTCGGCGACAAGGTGTTCCGCACCATCGTGCCGCGCAACGTGCGCCTGGCCGAGGCGCCCAGCCATGGCCAGAGCATCGTCGGCTACGACCGCACCTCGCGCGGCGGCGTCGCCTACCTGGGACTGGCCGGCGAGATCGTGCGCCGCCGCAACGAACGCAATCGGCCGATGCCGGCCATGGAGACCATCTGATGAGTGCCAAGCCCCCCGCCCTCGGAGCGAAGAAGCGCGGCCTCGGCCGTGGCCTGGAAGCGCTGCTGGGGCCGAAGGGCGCGGCAGCGCCGGCGCCGACCGCCGAGCTGCAGCCGGGCGAGAGCCTGCGCCGCCTGCCGGTCGGGCAGCTGCAGCCGGGCAAGTACCAGCCGCGCCAGGAGATGGACGAGGCCAAGCTGCAGGAGCTGGCCGAGTCGATCAAGGCGCAGGGCGTGATCCAGCCGATCGTCGCCCGCGAACTGGCGCCGGGCAGCTTCGAGATCGTCGCCGGCGAACGCCGCTGGCGCGCCTCGCAGCTGGCCGGCCTCAGCGAGGTGCCGGTGGTGGTGCGCGAGCTGGACGACCGCACCGTCATCGCCATGGCGCTGATCGAGAACATCCAGCGCGAGGATCTCAATCCGCTGGAAGAGGCGCAGGCGCTGCAGCGGCTGATCGACGAGTTCTCGCTGACCCACGCCGAGGCCGCCGAGGCGGTGGGCCGCTCACGCGCGTCGGTGTCCAACCTGCTGCGCCTGCTGGAACTGCCGCCGGCGATCCGCGCGCTGCTGGAAGCGCGGCGCCTGGAGATGGGCCATGCGCGCGCGCTGCTGACGCTGTCGCCGGAGCTGGCCAGCCGCCTGGCCTCCGATGCCGCCGACCAGGGCTGGTCGGTGCGCGAGGTCGAGCACCGTGCGCAGCAGTTCGCCGCCGGCAAGGTGCCGAGCAATCGCAAGGCCAAGCCGGCGCGTACCGCGCCGCAGGCCGACATTGCCTCGCTGGAAACCGAGCTGTCCGAGTCGCTGGGCACCAAGGTGTCCATCGCCCACGGCCGCGGCGGCAAGGGCAAGCTGGTGATCCACTACACCGACCTGGACACGCTGGACGGCGTGCTCGAGAAACTGCGCCCGCGGCAGGCCTGAGCGCCGCCGCCCGCGTCCGCCAGGACCGCCTCCGCCATGCATCCCAGCAAGGTCGACCGTCACCACCTGCTGCGCCTGACCGACCTGCCCAACGTCGGCCCGGCCTGCGAGAAGGACCTGCGCCTGATCGGCATCCGCGTGCCGGCGCATCTGCAGGGCCGCGATCCCTACGACATGTACGCACAGCTGTGCCTGCGCACCGGGGTGGTGCACGACCACTGCGTGATCGACGTGTTCCTGTCGATCGTGCGCTTCATGCAGGGCGAGACGCCGCGCCCGTGGTGGGAGTTCAGCAAGGAGCGCAAGGCGGCGCTGGCCAAGGACGCGCCGCTGACCCTGCGCTGAGGCCGCGCGCCGCGGCGCTGGCCAGCAACCGGAGCATTGCATGAGCAACGAGGACACGCAGATCAGCCCGGGCGGCAGCCCGATCCTGCAGCACCGCGAGGAAAAGCCGTTCGCACCGGCGCGCGGCGAGTCCTGCCTGGAGCAGATCGGCGCGCACATCGAACGCCACCTGGGGCCGGTCGCCGGCGTGCTGCACGAGATCATCTCCGACACCGTGCACCTGGATGTGCACGTGGTGCCCGCCACCGACGAGGTGCCGTATCTGCGGCTGGTCACCTCGGGGATGAGCGACCTGCCGATGGCCGTGCCCGAGGGCGTGGGGGCACCGCGCTTCATGGAGCTGATGCTGACCCTGCCGCCCGACTGGCCGATCACCCAGGACGACTTCCAGGACGAACGCCATTACTGGCCCGTGCGCCTGCTCAAGACCCTGGCGCGGCTGCCGCACAAGTACGACACCTGGCTGGGCTTCGGCCACACCGTGCCCAACGGTCACCCGGCCGAGCCGTACGCGCCCGGCGTCGGCTTCGACGGGGCGATCGTGCTGCCGCCGGTGAGCACGCCCGAGGCGTTTGGGGAGCTGGTCGTCGATGCCGACAAGACCATCGTGTTCATGACGCTGGTGCCGCTGTATCCGGAAGAGATGGCGCTCAAGCTGAAGAAGGGCGCCGAGGCGCTGATGGACCGCTTCGACGCCAAGGGCCTGCAGGACGTGATCGATCCCGCCCGGCCCAACGTCGCCCGCAAGCGCTTCGGGCTGTTCTGACCTGCCGTTCCGATCCACATACCGCGCACGCCGTTCCACGCTTTCCAGGACTTTCGCCATGCCCATCCTCGTCACCGGCGCCGCCGGCTTCATCGGTGCCCACACCGTCCGTGCGCTGCGCGCCGCCGGGCAACTGGTGGTGGGCCTGGACAACTACAACGACTACTACGACCCGCAGCTCAAGCGCGACCGCGTCGCCGCGCTGTGCGCGAACGCGGACATCCGCACCCTGGACCTGACCGACCGCGACGGCCTGGCCGCGCTGTTCGACGAGGTGCAGCCGACCCGCGTGGTGCACCTGGCCGCGCAGGCCGGGGTGCGCTATTCGCTGCAGAACCCCTATGCCTACGTCGACAGCAACCTGGTCGGCTTCGTCAACATGCTGGAGCTGTGCCGGCACCGCGGCGTGGAGCACCTGGTCTATGCGTCCAGCAGCTCGGTGTACGGCGATTCGGCGACGCCGCCGTTCTCCGAGGACCAGCGCATCGACCAGCCGCGCTCGCTGTACGCGGCGACCAAGGCTGCCAACGAGCTGATGGCGCACACCTATGCGCAGCTGTACGGCCTGCGCGCCACCGGGCTGCGCTTCTTCACCGTGTACGGCCCCTGGGGCCGCCCGGACATGGCGCCGCTGCTGTTCAGCCGCGCGGTGCTGGCGGGGCGCCCGATCGAGGTGTTCAACCACGGCCGCATGCGCCGCGACTTCACCTTCGTCGCCGACATCGTCGCCGGCGTGCTCGGCGCACTCGATCACCCCTCCACCGAGGCGGTGCCGCACCGCGTGTTCAACCTCGGCAACCACACCCCGGTGGAACTGGAGCGCTTCATCGCGGTGATCGAGGCCGCCGCCGGGCGCAGCGCCGAGAAACAGTATCGGCCGATGCAGCCGGGCGACATGATCGAGACGATGGCCGATACTGCGCGGGCCCACGCCGCGTTCGGCTTCGATCCGAGCACCCCGATCGAGGTCGGCCTGCCGCAGGTGGTGGCCTGGTGCCGGGAGTACTTCGGCGCCGCCGCCTGACGCTTCATCCGCGGATCATCGGTCCGCGGCACAATGCCCCGCTTTTTCCCCCACGCGCCCCCGCGCCCAGCCCTGCCGAATCCATGAGCCAGCTTTCCCTCTCCGTCGTCGTCCCGGTGTTCAACGAGCGCGACAACGTGCCGCCGCTGGTCGCCGAGATCGTCGCCGCGCTGCGCGGCACGATCGATTTCGAGATCGTCTACGTCGACGACCATTCGCGCGACGACACCCTCTCGGTGCTCGAAGGGCTGAAGGCGTCCACCCCCGAGCTGCGCGTGCTGCACCACGTCAGCCAGAGCGGGCAGAGCACCGCGGTGCGCAACGGCGTCAAGGCTGCGCGCGGGCTGTGGATCGCCACCCTCGACGGCGACGGCCAGAACGACCCGGCCGACATCCCCAAGCTGCTGGCCGCGCGTGCCGCAGCGACGCCGTTGGTCAAATTGTTCGCCGGCTGGCGGGTGTCGCGGCAGGATTCGGGCAGCAAGCGCTGGGCGTCGAAGTGGGCCAACGCGATCCGCGCGCGCATGCTGCGCGACGACACCCCGGACACCGGCTGCGGCATCAAGCTGTTCGAGCGCGAGGCATTCCTGGACCTGCCGTACTTCGACCACATGCACCGCTACCTGCCGGCGCTGATGCAGCGCGCCGGCTGGCAGACCCTGAGCGTGCCGGTGAACCATCGCCACCGCACCTCCGGCGTCTCCAAGTACAACAACCTCAACCGCGCCCTGGTCGGTATCCGCGACCTGCGCGGCGTTGCCTGGCTGATCGCGCGCAGCCGCCGCACCGCGGTGCAGGAGCGCTGAGATGGACGCGCATTTCCTCAACGAACCGATCCAGGCGCTGTACTGGACCGGGCTGCACGTCACCGGCTGGAAGCTGATCGGCTATGTCGGCGCGCTGATGTTCGGCGGCCGCTGGCTGGTGCAGTTCGTCGCCTCCAAGCGCGCCGGCAAGCCGGTGATCCCGCGCTTGTTCTGGTACATGAGCGTGGTCGGCAGCCTGATGACCCTGAGCTACTTCATGTTCTCGGCCAAGCAGGACTCGGTGGGTGTGCTGCAGAACCTGTTCCCCGCCTTCACCGCCTTCTACAGCCTGTACCTGGACATCAAGCACCGCGGCTGGCACCGCGACCGCGCCTCGCATTGAGCGTGCGGCGCGCCTGAGTGATCGCAGGCGTTGCGTAACAGCTTCCGAGCGCGGCTCGCCCCGTCGTAGGAGCGGCTTCAGCCGCGACCAGGATCCTGCCGCCCCCGCAGAGACGTCGGCAAGCACGCGCACCTCCTCTGCCAGCGCCGTTCCGACATGGATTCGCGCACTATTCCGACAAGCGCCACCGCCATGCCCCGCTGTTGCCACGCTGCGAGGGATTGGATGCTGGTGCCATGCACATCCAATCAGCCAAAGGCCATCGCGCGCTGCGTGCCGGACGCCATAGCGACCGGGGGCAGCTCTACTTGTTGACCGCCGTGACGTTCGAGCGCGCACCGTTGTTCGCGGACTGGCGATGTGCTCGTGCGGCGGCGGCATGCCTGGCTGAGCGAGACAGTTGGCCCGCTGCTCGCCTGCTGTGCTGGGTGCTGATGCCCGACCACTGGCATGGCCTGATCGAACTGCATTCCGACGCCACCTTGGCGCAGGCCATGCAGCGGGCCAAGGGGCGGTGTGCCCGCGCAGTGAATCTCGCGCGCGGCCGTGGGGGTTGCGTCTGGTCGCGCGGCTTCCACGATCATGCATTGCGACGCGACGACGACGTCCTGCACATCGCCCGTTACATCGTGGCCAATCCATTGCGTGCCGGCCTGGTGCCGCGCCTGGGCGACTATCCTTATTGGGATGCGGTGTGGCTGGCTTCTCCCTCGTGAAGCGGCAGTCGTGGCCGAGGGGAGTTTCCAGCCAGCGGCGAGGTGCATGTATAGCGGATCTCAGGCGCATCCAATCAGTACGGAAGGCCTACGGGAGGAGCGGCTTCAGCCGCGACGGGCACTACCGGGAATGCCCGTCGCGGCTGAAGCCGCTCCTACGAAATGACGGCATGCCCGCTGGTTCCGGCAAAGCGCGTTAGCAGATGCCCTGATGCCGTCAGCGCATGCCATCGCCCCACACAGGACTTCCGGCCCACCCGCCAGGCCGGGCGGTGATGCGATCATCGACGATCCGTTCCCGCCGTGTGCCCCCCATGCCGATGCTCGCCAAGACCCCGCTGGCCATTTCCCTGCTGATCGCGTTCGCCGTGGCCACGCCCGCACTGGCCGCACCGCCGTCGTCGGCGTCGTCCAGCGCAACGCCGGCCACGGCCAGCGCCAGCGCCGCCGATGCTCGCTTCCAGGCCATCTACGAGAAGGAGTGGGCCTGGCGCCAGGCGCAGCTCGGCCAGGCCGACGAGGACAGCGACAGCAGCGGCGACAACCGCCGTCTGCCCGACGTCGGCGCGGCGGCGCAGGCGGCGCGCCTGAAGGTGTGGGAGGACGTGCTGCGGCAGCTGGACACGCTCGATGCGGCCCAGCTTTCGCCCGAAAACCAGGTCAACCTGGCGGTGTACCGGCCGCAGGTGGAGAACCTGGCCGCCTCGGTGCGCCTGCGCGCCTACGAGATGCCGTTCAATTCCGACAGCGCGTTCTGGTCGGACCTGGCGTTCATGGCCCAGCGCAACCTGCGCACGCCCGACGAGTACCGCGCCTACATCGCGCGGCTGGAGGACGTGCCGCGCTACTTCGCGCAGCAGACCGACAACATGCGCGCCGGCCTCAAGCGCGACTTCAGCGTGCCGCGTGCGGTGCTTGACGGCCGCGATGGCGCCATCGCCACCGTGGCCGACCTGAAGGATCCGACCGCGGCGGTGCTGTACACGCCGTTCAAGCAGATGCCGGCGCAGATTCCCGCCGCCGAGCAGGCGCAGCTGCGCGCGCAGGCGCAGGCCGCGCTGCGCGACAAGGTGATCCCGGCCTATGCGCAGCTGCTCACCTTCTATCGTCAGGAGTACATGCCGCAGGCGCGCACCACGCTCGCCGCCGAAGCCCTGCCCGACGGCAAGGCCTACTACCGCCAGCAGATCCGCGAATACACCACGCTGGACATGGACCCGGAGCAGATCCACCAGCTCGGCCTGCGCGAGGTGGCGCGGATCCAGAAGGAGATGGACGCGATCATCCAGCAGGTCGGCTTCCAGGCGCCGGCCGGGCAGAAGACCTTCCCGGCGTTCCTGCAGTTCCTGCGCACCGATCCGCAGTTCTACGTGAAGACCCCGCAGGAGCTGCTCGATCGCGCCGCGTGGATCGCCAAGCGCGTGGACGGGGAGGTCGGCAAGTTCATCGGCACGCTGCCGCGCGGGCGCTTCACCATCGTGCCGGTGCCGGCGGACATCGCCCCGTTCTGGACCGCCGGCCGTGGCGGCGTCGGCACCTACTGGCTCAACACCTACGACCTGCCGTCGCGGCCGCTGTACAACCTGCCGGCGCTGACCCTGCACGAATCCTCGCCGGGCCACTCGCTGCAGGGCGCGCTGGCCGAGGAGCAGGGCGCGCAGCCCGCGTTCCGCCGCGAGAACTACATCTCCGCCTACGGCGAGGGCTGGGCGCTGTACACCGAGAAGCTGGGCAAGGAGATGGGCATCTACGCCACGCCGTACGAGGACTTCGGCCGGCTCAGCTACGAGATGTGGCGCGCCTGCCGCCTGGTGATCGACACCGGCGTGCACCACAAGGGCTGGAGCCGCGCGCAGGCGCAGGCCTACCTGCGCGAGCGCACCGCGCTCAGCGAGCACGAGGTCACCACCGAGGTCGACCGCTACATCTCCTGGCCGGGCCAGGCGCTGAGCTACAAGCTCGGCGAGCTGACCATCCTCGATCTGCGCGCCGAAGCCGAGCGTGAGCTGGGTCCAGACTTCGACATCAAGTCCTTCCACGACGCGGTGCTGCAGCAGGGCTCGGTGCCGCTGCCGGTGCTGCAGCAGCAGATCCGCGCCTACATCGCCGCGCGCAAGAAGAAGGCCTGACGGCCGACGCGCAGGCCGGCGCTGCTTCCCGCGAGAAGCGCGCCGGCCTGTGCCGGGTCAGCCCGCCACGCGCGGCCCGGCGATGCGCGCGGCGAAGGTCGGCAACACCAGCAAGGTCAGCACGGTGGCGGTGATCAGTCCGCCGATCACCACCGTCGCCAGTGGTTTCTGCACCTCCGCACCGGAGCCGCTGGCGATCGCCATCGGAATGAAGCCGACGATCGCCACCAGCGCGGTGGTCAGCACCGCGCGCAGGCGGCTGCCCGCGCCGTCGATCGCTGCCTGCAGCGGCAGGTCGCCGGCTTCCAGGCGTTCGCGGATCGCCTGCATCAGCACCAGGCCGTTCAAGGTGGCCACGCCGGAGACGGCGATGAAGCCCACCGCGGCCGACACCGAGAACGGCATGCCGCGCAGCAGCAGGGCGAGCAGGCCGCCGACCAGCGCCAGCGGTACACAGCTGAACACCAGCACCGCTTCCTTGACGCTGCGCAGGGCCATGAACAGCAGGCCGCCGATCAGCAGGAACACTACCGGTACCACGGTCGCCAGCCGCCGCTCGGCACGCTGCAGGTTCTCGAACTGGCCGCCCCAGCGCAGGTAGGCCCCCGGCGGCAACGGCACGCCGGCCACCGCGGCCTGCGCCGCGCCGACGAAACCGCCGAGGTCGCGGCCACGCACGTTGGCCTGCACCACCACGCGGCGGCTGCCGTTGTCGCGGCTGATCTGGTTCGGCCCTTCGCTGACGGCGATGCGCGCCACCGACGACAGCGGAATCACCTGTCCGGTCGGGGTGGCGATCGGCAGCGCGGCCAACTGGTCCGGATCGTTGCGCGCGGCATCGTCCATCCGCACCACCACGTCGAAGCGACGGTCGCCCTCGAAGATCTTGCCGGCGGCGCGGCCGCCGATGCCGGTGGCCAGCGCGTCGCTCACGTCTGCCGCGCTCAGCCCGACCTGCGCCGCCGCCATGTGGTCGATGGTCACGTCGAGCGTGGGCAGGCCGGAGATCTGCTCCACCCGCACGTCGGCCGCCCCTTCCACTGCGCGCAGCGTCGAGGCGACCTGCTCGGCCACCTTCCGCAACTGGCCGAAGTCGTCGCCGAAGATCATCACCGCCAGGTCGGTGCGCACGCCGGAGATCAGCTCGTTGAAGCGCAGTTCGATCGGCTGGCTGAACTCGAAGCTGTTGCCGAGCTGCTGCCCCGCCAGCGCCTCCAGGCGGGCCACCAGTCGCTCCTTGTCCAGCGCCGGATCGGGCCAGTGCTTGCGCGGCTTGAGCACGATCACGCTGTCGGAGATGTTGGTCGGCATCGGGTCGATCGCCGCCTCGGCGGTGCCGGTCCGCGAGAACACCGTCGCCACTTCCGGCTGCGTGGCGATGGCCTGTTCCAGCGCCAGCTGCATCGCCAGCGACTGTTCCAGCGAGGTGGACGGCACGCGCAGGGCCTGCATCGCCACATTGCCTTCGTCCAGCGTCGGCATGAACTCGCGGCCCAGCAGCGCGAACGCGCCGATGCCCGCCAGCAGCATCGCCACCGCGCCGGCGGCGACCGTGCGCGGATGCGCGACGGCCGCGCGGATCGCCGGTGCGATGCGCGTGCGCAGCGCGCGGATCAGCCACGTCTCGTGCGCGCCCTTGGCCGCATGCGCCGCGTCGTCCGGCAACTTAGGCTCGTGCACCAGCAGCGCGGCCATCGCCGGCACGAAGGTGAAGGAAAACAGGAACGCGCCGACCAGGGCCAGCATGAAGGTGGCGGCCATCGGCTGGAACGTCTTGCCCTCCACGCCTTGCAGGGTGAGGATCGGCGCGAACACCAGCAGGATGATCAACTGGCCGAAGGCGGCCGGCCGCGCCATCTTGCGCGCCGCCTCGGCGGCCACGCCCAGGCGCTCGGCGGCGGTCAACCCGCGGCCCAGCGCGGCGCGGCGCTGGCCGAGCATGAGCAGGGTCGATTCGACCACGATCACCGCGCCGTCCACCAGGATGCCGAAGTCCAGCGCACCCAGGCTCATCAGGTTGCCGCTGATGCCGAAGCGCTGCATGCCGATCACCGCGAACAGGAACGACAGCGGAATCACCAGCGCGGTGATCGCGGCCGCGCGCAGGTTGCCCAGCAGCAGGAACAGGATCACCACCACCAGCAGCGCGCCTTCGGTGAGGTTCCTGGCCACGGTCTTGATGGTCGCGTTGACCAGCACGCTGCGGTCCAGCACCGGTGCCGCGACGATGTCCGGCGGCAGCGACGTGTTCACCTGCGCCAGCCGCGCGGCCGCGGCCTGCGCGACGGTGCGGCTGTTGCCGCCGGCGATCATCAGCGCGGTCCCCTGCACCGCCTCGTGGCCGTTGCGGCTGGCCGCGCCCAGGCGCGGGGCGCGACCGGAGGCGACCTCGGCCACGTCGGCCACGCGCACCACGATGCCGTTGCGGACGGCCACCGGCGCCTGTGCGAGGTCGTCGGCGCTCAGGGCCAGACCGTCGGCGCGCACCACCAGGCCTTCGCCGGCACGCTGCACGAAGCCGGCGCCGGCCTGCACGTTGGCGCGCTGCAGGGCGGTGACCAGGTCGGCCAGGCCCAGGCCGTGCGCGGCCAGTCTGGCAGTATCCGGATGCACGCCGTATTCCTTGACGTAGCCGCCGACCGTATCGACGCCGGCCAGTCCCGGGCTGGCGCGCATCTGCGGCGCGATGATCCAGTCCTGCACGGTGCGCAGATAGGTGGCGCGCTCCTGCGGCGTGCGCAGCAGTTCGCCTTCCGGCGTGCGGTAGACCGCGCCGGCCTGCCAGCCCGCCGCGCCCGGCCGGGCCAGCCGGGACGGGTCGAAGGCGGCGAAGTCCACCGTCCACATCAGCACCTCGCCCAGGCCGGTGGTGACCGGCGACAGTTGCGGCGATGCGCCCTCCGGCAGGTCGTCCGCGGCCGCGCGGATGCGTTCGGCCACCTGCTGGCGGGCGAAGTAGATGTCGGTCGCATCGGTGAAGATCGCGGTGACCTGCGAAAAGCCGTTGCGCGACAGCGAGCGGGTCGCGGTCAGGCCGGGAATGCCGGCCAGTGCGGTTTCCAGCGGGTAGGTCACCTGCCGCTCGATCTGTTCCGGGGTCAGGGCCGGCGCCACCGTGTTGAGTTGCACCTGGCGGTTGGTGATGTCCGGCACCGTGTCGATCGGCAGCCTGCCCAACTGGAACAGGCCCACGGCGGCGAGCAGCGCGGCCAGGGCCACTACCAGCCAGCGGTGGCGCACGGCGGTGTCGATGATCAGCTTGAACATGGTCGCCTCCTCAGTGGCCGTGGTCGGCGTCGCCCTTGGCCAGTTCGGCCTTGAGCAGGAAGGCGTTGGTGCCGACGATGCGTTCGTCGCCGCGCAGTCCGCCGAGGATCTCGATGCGGTCGCCGGCGCGCCGCCCGACCAGCACGGGTTGCGCCTTGAAGCCGCCCGCGACCGCTACGAACACCGCGTTGCGGCCCTCGACGCTCTGCACCGCATCGGCGGGGACGCTGAGCGCGCTGTCCTGGCCGTCGGCGACCAGCACCGCCGAGACCGGCGAGCCGGCCGGCGGCAAGGGCGCAGCGACCGGCATCGCGCGGATCACCGCGGCGCCGCCCGGCTGGCGCAGGTCGGCCGCCGCTGCCGTGACCCGGGCGGCGAAGCTGCCGCCCACGCCGCGCACCTCCAGCGGCATGCCGGGTGCGACCTGCGCCGCCAGCGCCGGCGGTGCGCTGAACACCAGTTCGTTCATCGCCGGATCGGCGACCTCGGCCACCACGCTGCCGGCGGCGACCACGCTGCCGGGCGTGACCTGCACGTTGCCGACGATGCCGGCCACCGGGCTGACGACGCGCACGCGGCCGCTGGCATCCGGTGTGCCGTTGGCGGCGGCCTGGGCCTGCGCGGCGGCAGCCTGCGCCTGCGCCGCCAGCGCCCGCGCGTGCGAGGTTTCCAGTTCCTGGCGGGCGACCACGCCCTGCGCGACCAGGGCACGGTCGCGGGCATGCGCCAGGCCGGCCGCCTTGGCCTCGGCCGCGGCGGCCAGCGCATTGGCGCGGAACACCGCGGCCTCGCCGCTGACCACGATGGCCAGCGGCTGCTGCGCCTGCACCGCGGCACCCGGCGCGACCAGCACGCGTTCGACCCGGCCGGTCACCGTGGAGGCGACCGAGGCGCGCGCGCCCACCGCCGGTTCGACCCGCCCGGCCAGGCGCACCGAGGCGCCGCCGCCGCGGCCGACCGCGACCACGTCCAGGCCGGAGGCGGCGATCTGTTGCGGCGTCAGCCGCACCACCTCGTCGGTTTCGGCGTTGGCCGCGGTCTTGGCCGCTGGCATGCGCGCTGCGCCCTGGTGCCCGGCGTCATCGCCGTGCGCGGCGTCGGCTGCCGGGACAGCCTGCTTGTCGCCGGCGCAGGCGCCCGGCAGGAGTGCCAGCAGCAGGCTGGCGGCAAGGGAGATCGGACGGGACAGGTTCATTGGGCCTCCATGAACGGCGCGCGCCCTTCCAGGCGGGCCAGCTCGATTTCCGCCGCGACGCGCGCCAGGCGCGCGTCCACGGCACTGCCACGCGCGGCGATGAGCGCCGCGCGGGTGCTGCGCAATTCCAGTTGCGTGATGCGACCGGCGTCGACGCCGATGCGGGCCAGGCGATAGGCCTCCTGCGCCGCCGCCACGCCGTCGTCGGCCGCGCGCGTGCGGCTGCCGGCGGCCTTCAGCGTGGCCAGCGCGGCCAGGCGGTCGGCGGCACTGGTGCGACGTTGTTGCTCCAGGCGCGCCTCGGCCGCGCGCTGTTCGGCGCTGGCGGCACGGATGCCGCCGCGGTTGCGGTCGAACAGCGGCAGGCTGAGGCTGACGCCGAGCGTGTAGGCGTGGGCGCGGTCTTCGCGGAACCGCGTCTGCGCGGCGGTCAGGCTCAGGTCGGGCAGGGCACGCTTGCGCTCCACCTCGACCTGGCGATCAGCAGCGTCGGCTTCCGCAGCGGCGATGCGCACCGGCAGCGCTGCCGCATCGGTCGCGCGCGGCAACGGCGGCGTGCGGTCGAGCAGGCTGCCATCGAGGGACTGCACCGGCGTTTCCAGCAGGGCGATCGCCGCCAGGCGCGCCAGTGCCGCGTCGCGGAACGCCTGCGCTTCGTCCAGCGCCGCGGTGGCATCGGCCACTTCGCTCCGCGCCTGCACCGCGCGCAGTCGCGGCTCGCGGCCCTGCGCGACCATCGCGTCGACGGCGGCTGCATCGTCGCGGATCAGGCCCAGCGCTTCCTCGGCCAGCGCGTAGCGGCGCAGCGCGCGCTCGGCTAGCGCGTAGGCCGACGCCAGCTCGCCGGCGGCCTCGCTGCGGCTCTGCGTGCCGCGCAGGGCGGCCGCGTCGGCGTCGGCGCGGGCCGCACGGAGGCGCGCACCGCGTTGGCCCCACAGCTCCAGCGGTTGCGACAGGGTCAGGACGGTCTGCGCCTTGCCCATGCCGGCATAGGCACCGCTGCCGGCGGCGTCTTCGGCGGACCAGGACAGGGTGGGGTTGGGCAGCGCCCGCGCCTGCGCGGCGCGGGCGTCGGCGGCCTCGGCCAGCGCCGTGCCCGCACGGCTGCCGGGCAACTGGTCGAGGCGTTGCAGCAAGGTGTCGTAGGAAGGGGCGGTCTGCGCCATCGCCAGCGCGGCCGGGGCCAGGCCCAGCAGCACGGCGACGACCCGCCCGGCCGCGCGCGGCGGCCGACGTGTCGGAGTCGACATGAAGAAATTCCAGAGATGAGGGAAACGGAAACCCGCGAACGCGGGACACGCTCAACTCACGCTCTGGGCGGGCGCTTCAATCCGTCCTGGACGACGCCCGCAGGGGAGGCGTCGATGGCCTGCATCCAGCGCGCCGGTCGCGGCGCGCCGAACACGGCGAGGGCGCTCGCCGGCAGGCTCAGATTCGAGTGGTGGCAATGGTTGTGGCTGCAGGTACCGGCATGCTTGCTGTCGCTGTCCTCGCCATCGGCATGCGCCGCGGCGGGCGCGTGCACGGCGTCGGCCGATTCCGGCTCCAGCGCGCAGGCCAGCGCATCGGCCACCGGCACGACCACGAACGCCGCCAGCAGCAGCATCAGCAGGGAGGTACGCAGTGGACGGAACAGGCGGCGCATGAGGCCGGCAGACTAACAAGCGCTTCGGCGCGGACACAATATCAACGCGCCGCCCGCTGTCGCATGCTCAGGGCAGCTTCGCGATCACCTTGATCTCGAACTGGAAGCCGTACAGCCAGGTCACGCCGATGCCGGTCAGGGTGGGATGCGGCGCCTCGCCCCAGTACTCGGGCACGATCGCCCAGGCGGTGGCGAAGTTCCGTTCCGGATCGACCACGAACACGGTCACGTCGATCACGTCGTCGAACGTGCAGCCGGCGGCGGCCAGCACCGCGTTGAGGTTGTCGAAGGCGCGGCGCACCTGGGCGGCGAACTCCGGCTCGGGCGAGCCGTCCTCGCGGCTGCCGACCTGGCCGGAGACGAACAGCAAGCCATTGCAGCGGATCGCCGGCGAGTAGCGGTTGCGCGCGTACAGCGCCTGACGGCCGGCGGGAAAGACGACATCGCGATGGGACATGGGGATGCTCCAGACAGGGGGCAGCGCGCTGCGCGTGCCGGAGTCGCCATCGTGGCCGGCGGCGTTGTCTGGATAAACCGCAATGATCCATCTAGATTGATTGCAGATTCCAAACAATCGCGGGGCGGCCGATGGACCGATTCGAGGCGATGCGGGCCTTCGCGCGCGTGGTCGAGACCGGCAGCTTCACTCGCGCCGCGCATACCCTTCAGCTCAGCCGCACCAGCGTGACCCAACTGGTGCAGCAACTGGAGGCGCACCTGCGGCTGCGCCTGCTCCACCGCACCACCCGGCGGGTCAGCGTCACCGCCGACGGGGCCGCCTACTACCCGCGCATCGCCCGCCTGCTGGCCGAACTGGAAGAGGTGGAGGCCGGCCTGGGCAGCGCCGCGGCGGCACCGCGCGGGCGCCTGCGCATCGACGTGCCAGGCCCGTACGCGCGATTGCGGCTGGTGCCGGCGTTGCCCGACTTCCATGCCCGCTACCCGCAGATCCAGCTCGACGTGGGCGTGAGCGACCGCGAGGTCGACGTGATCGCCGACCAGGTCGACTGCGTGATCCGCGGCGGCGTGCCGGCCGATCCGGCGCTGGTGGCGCGGCCGCTGGCCAGTCTGCCGCTGGGCTTCCACGCCAGCCCGGCGTACCTGCACCGGCACGGCGTGCCCGACCATCCGCGCGCGCTGGACGGGCCGACGCATCACACGGTGGGCTTCCTCAGCCCACGCAGCGGCCGCGCGCGCAGTTTCCAGGCGCGGCGCGGCGAGGAGCAGTGCGAGGTGCAGGGCCGCTACCAGGTCGGCTTCGACGACGGCAACGCCTATCTGGCCGCCGGCCTGGCGGGGTTGGGCGTGGTCGTGTTGCCGTCCTACATGGCAGCATCGCACGTGGCCGAGGGCACGCTGCGACCGCTGCTGCAGGACTGGCTGTTGCCGCCGATGCCGATGCACCTGATGTTCGCGCCCAACCGGCACATGAGCCAGCGGCTGCGCGCGTTCATCGAGTGGGCGGTGGAGGTGCTGGGCCCCGCGGAGCCGGTCTAGTCGGTGCCGGCGACGACCATCGCCAGCGGCGTGCGAGGCCGCACGTGCCGCCCCGGCCGTTCAAGTCGGCCAGGCCGCCTGTGGACAACTTGCACAAGTCCTTGATCACCTGCATAATACGCGGCTCGCTGTGCCCGGCTCCGGTCGGAACGGCGGCCGGATGCGCGATCTCCGGCCGGCCTCTTCCAGCGTAACCGCTTGATTTCCCACGTCGCGTGGTGGCCGCAGGGCTGCCGGGGCCGCCGTCTCCCAGGCTATGGGCGACTCAAACTACTATCGAGGTGCGCAATGTCCCGCGTATGCCAAGTGTCCGGCAAGCGTGTGCAGACGGGTAACAACGTCTCCCACGCCAACAACAGAACCCGTCGTCGCTTCCTGCCCAACCTGCACGAGCGCCGCTTCTGGGTCGCCAGCGAGAACCGCTGGGTCAAGCTGAAGGTTTCCGCGCACGCGCTGCGCACCATCGACAAGAACGGCATCGACAGCGTTCTGGCTGAGCTGCGTGCGCGCGGCGAAAAGGTCTGAGGAGTAGAGCATCATGGCAGGCAAGCGCGATAAGGTCCGTATGATTTCCTCGGCCGGTACCGGCCACTTCTACACCACGGACAAGAACAAGAAGAACACCCCGGGGAAGATGGAATTCCTCAAGTACGATCCGGTCGTGCGCAAGCACGTCCTGTACAAGGAAGGCAAGATCAAGTGATCGGCTGATCCTCGGATCGCTGCTCACGTTGCATACGGAACCCGCCGCAAGGCGGGTTTCCTGCGTCTGGGGCAACGAAAAAGCGCGACGCCGCTGCGGCCATGGTTGCGTTTGCCGGCGCAGTCCGCAGAATCGGGCGACCTGGGTTGCGAGGATCGCGATGCTGCCGGTCTGGTTGGAAGGCACGTGGCTGCTGGCGCTGGACTGGCTGATCCGGCTGGTGGCGCTGTTGTGGATCCCCACCCGCACCACCCCCGGCGCGGCGCGCAGCTGGCTGCTGCTGGTGGGCTTCGTGCCGCTGCTGGGGTTGCCGCTGTACCTGTTGCTCGGCCATCCCTGGCTCTCGCGCGAGCGCATCCGCCGCCAGGCGCTGGCCTCGCAGGTGATCCGCGAGCAGCAGGTGCCGCTGACCGCGCTGCGCTGGGCGCCGCCGGCCGACACCGTGGTCGCCGAAGTGGTGCCGCTGGTCGAGCGCCAGGGCGACTTCATGCCGACCCACGGCAACAGCGTGGAATTGCTGGATCGCTACGCGGCCTCGCTGCAGGCGCTGATCGACGATATCGACGCGGCGGTCGAGCGCGTGCACCTGCTGTATTACCTGATGTTCGACGACGCGGTCGGCGATGCGGTGAGCGCGGCGCTGCTGCGCGCCGCCGCACGCGGCGTACGCTGCCGGCTGCTGCTGGATGCGCGCGGCGGCCGTCGTGGCCTGCGCCGCTACCGCAAGCGCCTGCACGCGGCCGGGGTCGAGGTGCAGGCGCTGCTGCCGGGCGGGCTGCGCTGGCGCCGCAGCGGCCGCATGGACCTGCGCAACCACCGCAAGATCGCGGTGATCGACAACCGTGTCGGCTACATCGGTTCGCAGAACCTGGCCGAGCCGCAGTTCGTGCCCGGCCATCCCAACCGCGAGCTGGTGGCGCGGGTGCAGGGACCGGTGGTGGCGCACCTGGAAGCGGTGTTCGCCAGCGACTGGTTCATCGAGACCGGGCAACGCCTGAGCGTGGTCGCGCCCGCCTCCATCCACGGCGGCGGCGTCGCCGCGCAGCTGTTGCCCAGCGGGCCGGCGTACCCGTTCGAGAACGCGCGCGACACGGTCAACGCGCTGATCCATCTGGCACGGCGGCGCATCGTCATGGTCACGCCGTACTTCGTGCCGGACGAGGCCACGCTCAGCGCGCTGCGCATCGCCGCGCTGTCCGGGGTGGACGTGCAGTTGATCCTGTCCGAGAGCAACAACCAGCGGCTCACCGCCTGGGCGCAGGAGGCCTATTACGACGAACTGCTGCGCAGCGGGGTCAAGATCGCGCTGTACCGGCCGTGCTTCCTGCATGCCAAGCACCTGAGCGTGGACGAAGGCATCGCCCTGGTCGGGTCGATCAACCTGGACATCCGCTCGTTCGCGTTGAACGCCGAGGTCGGCATGCTGTGCTACAGCGCCGCGGTGGTGCAGCGGCTGCGCGCGGTGGAGGCCGACTACCTGGCCGATGCGCGGGTGCTGACGCTGCAGGACTGGCGCAAGCGGCCGGCCTGGCGGCGCAGCCGCGAAGGCATCGCGCGCCTGGCCGATGCGCTGATGTGACGCACGCCGATGACAGGCGCATGACGCGCTCATGCGCGATCGGTGCCGGCACATGCGCGACGGTTCTCAGCCGCGGGCCGGGCCGGTGGGGGCTTCCCTTACAATCGCGGCATGAATGAGCTTGTGCCCAGCGAACCGGCCGAGGACGACTGCGACATCGCCATCGTCGGCGGCGGCGCGGCCGGCGTGCTGGTCGCGTTGCAGTTGCTTCGCCAGGCCGGCATCGCGCTGCGCGTGCAACTGATCGAATCGCAGCCGGCGCTGGCGCAGGGCGTGGCCTATGCGACGCCCTGCGCCGAACACCTGTTGAACGTGACGGCCGGGCGCATGAGCGCCTTCGCCGAGGCGCCCGACGACTTCCTCGACTGGCTGCAGCAGCAGGCGCTGTATCCGCAGCTGTCGCGTGCCGCACTGGCCGAGGCCTATGTGCAACGCCGCCATTACGCCGCCTATCTGCGCGCACGTCTGTGGCAGGCGCAGGCCGCCGGGCCGGCGCGTTTGCAATGGCGCCAGGCGCGGGTACTGGCATTGCACCCGCAGCCGACCGGTGGGCAGCTCCTGCAGTTGCACGAGGGCGGCCCGCTGCACGCCGGCGCCACCGTGCTGGCGCTGGGCAACAGCCTGCGTCCGCTGCCGGCGCGCGGTGCCCCCAGTCTCGACGCGCCGTCGCGGATCGAGGCCTGGGACTACGCGCAGCTGCAGGCGATTCCGCGCGAGGCCACGGTCTGCATCGTCGGCTCCGGCCTGAGCATGGCCGACAGCGTGCTGACCCTGCTGGCCAACGCGCACCGCGGCCCGGTGCACGTGGTCTCGCGGCACGCGCTGCTGCCGTTGCCGCATGCCGCACATGGCGCACCGGCCGACTTCGATGCGCAGGCGCTGCTGGCGATGCCGCTGCGCCTGCGGATGCGCGCGCTACGCCGCCACGCTGCCGCGGCGCAGGCGCAGGGACAGCCCTGGCAGAGCGTGATGGACCGGGTGCGCCCGCTGAGCCAGGCGCTGTGGCAGTCGCTGTCGGTGACCGAACAGCGCCGCTTCCTGCGCCACGTAGTGCGCTACTGGGACGTGCACCGGCATCGCATCGCCGCGCCGGTCTTCGCGCAACTGCAGGCGATGCGCCGGGTCGGCCAGTTGCGCCTGCACCGCGCGCGGCTGGACACGGTGTTCCCGGTCGGTGCCTGCGTGCAGGTCAACGGCATGGGCGCCGACGGTGCGCCGCTGCAGCTCGACGCGCACTGCGTGATCAATGCCACCGGCGTCGAACTGCGCGCACAGACCATGCGCAATCCGCTGCTGCACCAGTTGCTCGGCTGCGGCCATGCGCAGCCGGGGCCGCACGGCATCGGCGTGGGCAGCGCCGCCGACGGCGCGCTGCTCGACGCCGACGGCCGCGCCACGCCGCGCATCCGCGTGCTCGGCAGCCTGCGCATCGGCAGCCTGTGGGAAAGCCTGGCGATCCCCGAACTGCGGGTGCAGGCACAGCAGACCGCGCAGGCGCTGCTGGCGCTGGAGCTGCCGGTGTCCGCCGTGCATTGAGCGCCGCCGCGGCGCATGCCTCCGCCGCGATCCGGTGCGGTGCGGCGCGGCCGAAATTTGGGTTCCTCACATCGCGCGCGTTTGCGGCGGCGGGCCGACGTGTGACCTCGTAGGAGCGGCTTCAGCCGCGACGGGGCATTGCCGGCCACACTTGTCGCGGCTGAAGCCGCTCCTACAGGTGCGTCGCCGGTTGCGATCAGCGGCTCCCCTCCACCGCGTCCTGCGGCGTGCGCCCGAGCAGCACGCAGATCGCGATCGCCGCCAGCGCGGTGATCGCCGCCAGCACCCGGGTGAGCGTGCCGAAGGCCGCGGCGTAGGCCAGGCGCAGTTGCGCCGCGGACAGCGCGCCGTCCTGCGTGGATGCCGCCAGATCGCCGGCGACCAGCCGCTGTGCGGTGTCCGCCAGGGCGGCGTGCGGCAGCTGCGGCGCGACCGCGGCCAGCCGCATCTGCACCAAGGCAGCGAGCAGGGCTGCCACGCTGGCCAGGGCGATGCCTTCACCGGCCACGCGCAGGGTGCCGAACAGACCGGCGGCCATGCCGGCGCGTTCGGTCGGTACCACGCTGACCGACAGCGCATCCATCAGGCCCCAGGGCAGGGCGGTGCCGGCGCCAATCAACAGCAGCGCCGGCAGCGCCTGCGCCGGTGGCCGCGCGCCCAACCAGCACAGGCCGGCCGCGGCTACCGCCAATCCGGCCGCTGACAGCCAGGCCGGGCTGATGCGTTGCGCCAATGCGGCGGCCAGGCTCGGCACCAGCAGCATCGGCGCCGACAGCGCCAACAGCGTCAGGCCGGCGCTGGCAGCCGGCGCGCCATCCACGCCGATCATGCGCAGCGGCAGCAACACCAGCAGCACCACGTAGCTGTAGCAGGTGGCGACCGGCAGCAACTGCACGCCGACGAAGCGCCGGTAGCGGAACAGGCTCAGGTCCAGCAGCGGATGGCGGCGGTGCCGTTCGATCCACACGAAGGCGAGCAGCAACAGGGCCGCGGCACCGAGCAGGGCCAGCGTCGCGGCGCTGCCCCAGCCGCTGTGCGGCCCCTGGATCAGGCCGGCGGTGAACAGCGCCAGCGCCGCGCTGAAACACAGCGCGCCGGCGCGGTCCGGCCGGCGGCCGGATCGCGCGAGGCCGGCAGCCAGCGCGCGGCCAACGCCCACGCCAGCGCCGCGACCGCGGCCACGCCGAAGAAGATCGCGCGCCAGCCCAGCCGTTCGCTCAGCGCGCCGGCGGCCAGCGGGCCGAACGCCAGGCCGGTGCCGAAGGTGGTGCCGAGCAGGCTGAACGCGCGCGTGCGCGCCGCGCCGGTATACAGCTGGGCCAGCGCCGCGGTGCCGGCGGCGAGCGCGGCGGCGGCACCGACGCCCTGCAGCGCCCGCCACAGGTCGATCGCCGCGACCGAGCCGGCCACGGCCACGCCCAGGCTGGCGCTGGCGAACAGCGCCAGGCCTACAAGGAACACCCGGCGCCGCCCATGCCGGTCGGCGAGCGCGCCGGCGGCCAGCAGCAGACTGCCGAAGCTGAGCATGAAGGCGTTGGTGATCCAGGCCAGGGCCAGCGCGCCGCCGCCCAGGGCCGCGCCGATCGCCGGGGTGGCGACGGCACCGCCGGAGAAGTTCAGCGGCAGCGCCAGGGCCGCCAGGCACACCGCGGCCAGGGCGGCGCCGCGGCGCGGCAGGGGAGTGGAATCGGGGATCGAAGCGAGGGTCATCGGAGGGCCTCTTGCGGCGGATGTCGGGAGGCCACTAGAGATACCCAGGCGGCAATCCGCGAAAAAGGCCGCGATCCTCCGCGCTTTACGGAATGGAACGCTCTAATATCTTGGGATGGACCGCCTCACCGGCATCGTCGCCTTCGTCCGTGCCGCCGAACAGCGCAGCTTCGTCGGCGCCGGCCGCGTGCTCGGCCTCTCGGCCTCGGCGGTGGGCAAGAGCGTGGCCGCACTGGAGCGCGAGCTCGGCGTACGTCTGCTGCAGCGGACCACCCGGCGCATCGCGCTGACCGCCGAGGGCGCGCTGTTCCTGGAGCATTGCCAGCGCGTGCTGGCCGACCTGCGCGAGGCCGAGGACGCGCTGGCGCAGACCCGGCAGGCGCCGCGCGGGCGGCTGCGGGTCGGCCTGCCGACCATCGGCTACCGCTTCCTGGTGCCGCTGCTGCCCGAGTTCCGCCAGCGCTATCCGGACGTGGAACTGGACCTGGAGTTCGACGACCGCGTGGTCGACCTGCTCGAACACGGCCTGGACGCGGTGATCCGCAGCGGCGTGCAGGCCGACTCGCGGCTGCTGGCGCGGCGCCTGGGACCGTTCCGTTTCCACCTGTGCGCGGCGCCGGACTACCTGCGCCGCCGCGGCGTGCCGCAGACCCCGGCGCAGCTGGCCGCGCACGACGGCGTGCTGTTCCGCGTTCCCGGCACCGGCAAGCCGCAGGACTGGCCGCTTGCGGAACCGACGCCGCTGCCGCCGGCGGTGCTCACCTGCAACAACATGGAAGCGGTGCGCGCGGCGGCGATCGCCGGCCTGGGCATCGCCTGCATGCCGGCGTTCCTGGCCCGGGATGCGTTGGCCGATGGCCGCCTGCAGCCGCTGCTGGGCGCACACATGGCCGATGGCGGCGCGTTCTTCGTGGTGTGGCCGTCGCGTCGGCAGCTATCGCCGAAGCTGCGCGTGTTCGTGGATTTCCTCGCTGAACGGTTGTTTCGCACCGATTGACGCCACATCGCCTGTTCGGCGGCGCGCGCTGTCGCAGCCGCTGCGCCGCTGCACCGGCTAAAATGCGCGGGTGGATGTCTCTCATTTGCTCGACGATCTGAACCCCGCCCAGCGCGAGGCCGTTTCCGCCGCGCCCGGCCATTATCTGGTCCTGGCCGGCGCCGGCTCCGGCAAGACGCGCGTGCTTACCCATCGCATCGCCTGGTTGCACCAGGTGCATGGCGTGCCGGTGCACGGCATTCTGGCGGTCACCTTCACCAACAAGGCCGCGGGCGAGATGCGCCACCGCGCCGACCTGCAGTTGCGCAACGGCAGCCGCGGCATGTGGATCGGCACCTTCCACGGCCTGGCGCACCGCCTGCTGCGCCTGCATTGGCAGGACGCGAAGCTGCCAGAGAGCTTCCAGGTGCTCGACGCCGACGACCAGCTGCGACTGGTCAAGCGCGTGGTGCAGCAGCTGGAGCTGGACGAGGGCAAGTTCCCGCCCAAGCAGATCGTGTGGTGGATCAACCAGCAGAAGGACGAGGGCCGCCGCGCGCAGCACATCCAGCCGGAGCCGCGCGACGAGTGGGTCACCACCCTGCGCAACGCCTACGCGCTGTACCAGGAGCGCTGCGACCGCGCCGGCCTGGTCGACTTCGCCGAACTGCTGCTGCGCGCGCACGAGCTGCTGCGCGACACCCCGGCGCTGCTGGCGCACTACCGCGCCCGCTTCGGCGAGATCCTGGTCGACGAGTTCCAGGACACCAACGCCATCCAGTACGCGTTCGTGCGCGTGCTTGCCGGCGACAGCGGCCACGTGTTCGTGGTCGGCGACGACGACCAGGCGATCTACGGCTGGCGCGGCGCCAAGGTCGAGAACGTGCAGCGCTTCCTCACCGATTTCCCCAGCGCGCAGACCATCCGCCTGGAGCAGAACTACCGCTCCAGCGCCAACATCCTCAACGCCGCCAACGCGGTGATCGCGCACAACCCCGACCGCATCGGCAAGCAGCTGTGGACCGATTCGGGCGACGGCGAGCCGATCGACCTGTACGCGGCCTACAACGAGGTGGACGAGGCGCGCTACGTGGTCGAGCGCGTGCGCCAGTGGGTGCGCGACGGCGGCAGCTACAGCGAGGCGGCGGTGCTCTACCGCAGCAACGCGCAGTCGCGCGCGTTCGAAGAGGCGCTGATCGCCGAACAGGTGCCGTATCGTGTCTATGGCGGCATGCGCTTCTTCGAGCGCGCCGAAATCAAGGACACCCTGGCCTACCTGCGCCTGGTCGCCAACCGCGCCGACGATGCGGCGTTCGAGCGCGCGGTGAACACACCCACGCGCGGCATCGGCGACCGCACCCTCGACGAGGTGCGGCGGCTGGCGCGCGCGCATTCGCTGTCGCTGTGGGCCGCGGCGCAGCAGGCCGCGCAGCAGGGCGGCGACCTGGCTGCACGCGCGCGCAACGCGCTGGGCCAGTTCCTGGGCCTGATCGAACAACTGGCCCTGGACGTGGCCGGGCTGCCGCTGCCCGAACAGATCGACCAGGTGCTGGCGCGCTCCACCCTGCGCGAGCACTGGAGCAAGGAGAGCCGCGGCGGCCTGGATTCGGAATCGCGCACCGACAACCTCGACGAACTGGTGTCGGTGGCCTCGCGCTTCGTCCGCGCCGACGGCGACGAGGACGCCGACGAGGGCCGCCAGGCGATGACCGAGCTGGTCGCGTTCCTGGCCTACGCCTCGCTGGAGGCCGGCGAAGGCCAGGCCCAGGCCGGCGAGGAGGGCGTGCAGCTGATGACCCTGCACTCGGCCAAGGGCCTGGAATTCCCGATCGTGTTCCTGGCCGGCATGGAAGACGGGCTGTTCCCCAGTGCGCGTTCGCTGGAAGAGAGCGGGCGCCTGGAGGAAGAGCGGCGCCTGGCCTACGTCGGCATCACCCGCGCCCGCCACAAGCTGGTGCTGAGCTACGCCGAGTCGCGGCGCATCCACGGCCAGGACAACTACAACGTGCCCTCGCGCTTCCTGCGCGAGATCCCGCGCGAGCTGCTGCACGAAGTGCGGCCGAAGGTGCAGGTGTCGCGCAGCGCCTCGCTGGGCGCGCCGCGCAGCATGGGGCACAGCGTGATCGAGGCCCCGGCGATCAAGCTCGGCGCCAACGTGCAGCACCCCAAGTTCGGCGGCGGCGTGGTCATCGACTACGAAGGCAGTGGCGCCCACGCCCGCGTGCAGGTGCAGTTCGACGAGGCCGGCGCCAAGTGGCTGGTGATGGCGTACGCCAATCTGACGGTGTTGTGAGTGGCGGCAGCAGGCGGACCTGGTGCCGCCTCGCGATCAGGGCGTGCGCTTGTGCGCGATGCAGATGCCGTCGTTGCCCGCGTTTTCGGCCTGATCGCACACGCTCCAGCAGCGCTGCGCCGGCCGTGACCAGGCGGTGGCGATGCGTTCGCATTGGGTGATGGCGTCCTGCAGGTCGCTGGCGGATTGCCACCCGCACCCCATCATGGGCAATGACACGTGAGGTTCACTGATCGCAGTGTCACCCACGACCAGAATTGCGCGTTTGCCCTGGTTCTCGCGAAAGAACGTCGCCGCCTGCTGCGCCGATGCGCACTGCAACAGCACGGCGGCGACCTCATTGCGGTAAACGACGATGCGCAGTGCATCCGGGCGGTAGTCCAGGCGTGCCGCACCGCGATCCACGCAGATCTTCGAATTGTCGGCAGGCGATGCGAGCAGACGCCGATCCTGCTGCCGTGTCGTTGCCGAACACGGCATGCCGATCCAGACTGGCGGCGGTTCGCTGCGCGAGGGATGCGATGGTGATCCCGCCGCACCGCACCCGCCGAGCAGGCTCGTCCAGACAGCCACGGCTGCCATCCTTGGCAGCCCGCGTTCTGATGTGCGCAGGCGATGCGTCACCCTGCGCATGCGTCAGCGCTGCGACGCCGCGACGCGGGTGAAGTAGTTGGTGCGCATCGTCGGCGTGCCGTCCGGTGCGAATGCGGACACGGTTTCGGTCATCGAGCGTCCGTCCGCGGCGACGGTGTAGATGCGGGTCGAGGCCACGCTCCTGTCCTTGGACAGCATCATCACCAGCACGTTGGGCGCGGGCATCTGCAGGGCGAAGACATCGGCCTCGAAGTTGTTCTTCACCGGGGTGGCGCGGCCATCGAGCGCGGCCACACCTTCGGCATGCATGGTGCCGCCGCCCTGTTCGGCGATGTCGACCTTGACGGCCCACTTGCCCTTGCCCGCCTCGCTGAAGCGCAGGGTGACGGCCTTGGGCCGATCCTGCGGCGCCCGATCCAGGCGCGCCACGTCCACGGCCCAGTTGCCGAGCAGGGGCGAGGGCCCAGCGGGTGCGGCGGATGCGGACAGACACGGTGACAGCAGCGTCGCCAACGCGACGGCGAACAGCAGTTTCATGCGACCTCCCGGGAATGGTGTGCGGCGATGAGGACAGCCAATGGTGTGCGCTGCGCGCGTTCACTCGGCCGGCCGTGCCGGGGTGCCGAAGAGCGCGTCCGTGCGGCGGCATGACCGCCCTGCTCCAGGACGCGTGCGCTGCGACGCTAGCACCGGAGGCGCACCGCAACAAGTACGGTCGTCACGGGTCCGGGGCCGGCGCGCGCACGGCCTCGCTCAGCCCGCGCCGCGCCGTCTCCGCGCCTCCAGCACCGCGTAGCCCGCACAGGCGAGCAGCAGCGGGCCGAGGTAGTAGAAGGCGCGATAGGCCAGCAATGCCGCCAGCAGTTCCGCTTGCGGTGCCTGCGATCCCAGCAGCGGCAACACCACCGCTTCCAGCACGCCGATGCCGGCCGGCACGTGCGCGATGGCGGTGGCCACGGCCGCCGCCAGCAGGGCGCCGAGCACCGAGTTATAGGCCACGCCGGCCGGCATCAGCACGTACAGCAGGGCGCCCATCAGCGTCCAGTTGCCGGTGCCCAGGCCGAGTTGCAGCAGGGCCAGCGGCAACGGCGGCAGGTGCAGGACGTGGCCGCGCACCTGCAGCTTGCGGCCATGCGCGCGCTGGCAGGCGATCAGGTAGGCCACCACCAAGCCCAGCATGGCGGCGCCGACCCATGGCAGCACCGCGCCGCTCAGCGGCCACTGCGCCGGCGTGCGCAGGCGGCCGCTGAGCAACAGCACGCCGGTCAGCAGCAGATAGCCCATCCAGTTGGTGGCGATGGCGAAGCCGACCACGCGGCTGATCGTCGCCAGGCCCAGCCCGGCGCGTCCGTACAGGCGGTAGCGGATCGCGGTGCCGCCGATCAGCGCGCCGACATTCAGGCTGAAGGCGTAGGCGATGTCCGCGATCGCCATGACCCGCGGCGTCGGCACCGCATGCGCCGCGTAACGACGCGCGGCCAGGTCGTAGCCGGCATACAGCACGTAGCTGGCCAGGCTCAGGCCTGCGGCGGCGGCCAGGGTGCCGGCACCGTAGCCGGCCAGGGTGGTGCCGACCTGCGCCCAGTCCACGGTGCGCGCGGCGCGCACCAGCAAGACCGCCACCAACACCAGGAAGGCCAGATAAGCGAAGTGGCGCAGCATGCGCCAACGCGTGCGCGGATGGTTCATGGCGCGTGCCGCTTGCGCCGCAGCACCGCGGTGCGCGGCGTGCGCTTGGGCAGGCGGCTGGCCCACTGCGGCACGTTGCGCAGCACGTGGAACAGCAACGGCCGCAGCAGCGGTTGCCAGAAGCGCCCGCGTGGCAGCTGCGCGGGCACGACTTCGCGGCAATGCCGCTGCATCAGCCGTTGCAGGCGCCCATGCAGGTCGCGCGCGAAGCGGGCATTGCGGATCACCAGGTTGGCTTCCAGATTCAGCGCCAGGCTCAGCGGATCGAGATTGCTCGATCCCACCGTGCTCCAGTGGCCGTCGATCACCGCGACCTTGCCGTGGAACGGGCGCTCGCAGTATTCGAAGATCTGCACGCCGGCGTCGACCAGATGCCGGTACAGCGCGCGTGCGGCGAACAGCGCCAGCGGCGTGTCCGGCTGCCCCTGGAAGATCAGCTTCACCGCCACGCCGCGTCGGGCCGCGGCGCACAAATCGCGCAGGAAGCCGTAGCCGGGGAAGAAGTAGGCGTTGGCGACCACGATCTCGTGCCGGGCGCCGCGGAACGCCTGCCGGTAGGCGCGTTCGATGCTGCGCGAGCGGCCGGCATTGTCGCGCGGCAGGAAGCACACCTCGGCCGCGCCGGACGGGGGCACATCGACCTGCGCCTGCGGTACCCAACCCGCTCCGGTGCCGTGGGTGGCCAGCGTCTGCCGCACGAACGCGACCATGTCCGCCACTACCGGGCCGTGTACCTCCACCGCGTAGTCCTGTTTCGCCTCCGGGCCGAAATCGGCCAGGTGATCGGCCGACCAGTTGATGCCGCCGATCATGCCGATCCGCCCGTCCACCACCAGCAGCTTGCGGTGCATGCGCCGGAACACGTTCAGGCGCACGCCGAGCAGGGTCGGCTGCTGGTCGAACAGGCGCAGCTCGGCGCCGGCTTCGGTCAGTTCGCGCACGAACCCGGGCGAGAGATCCGGCGAGCCGAACGCGTCCACCAGCAGGTGTACGCGCACGCCGCGGCGCGCGGCGGCGACCAGGTGGTCCTTCAGCGCCAGGCCGACCTTGTCCTCGAACCAGATGAAGGTCTCCAGCAGCACCTCGTGCCGGGCTGCGTCGATCGCGGCGAAGGCGCGTGGGAAATATGCATCGCCGTTCTCCAGCAACTGCAGGCGGTGGCCCTGGCGCCAGCGCGTGTCGCGGTTCGCTGCACGGCTCACAGCACGATCCTGGCGTGCAGCGGAGCGTGGTCGGACAGGTGCGACCATGGGCGGCCGGTCAACACCCGGGCGGCCTCGATGCGCACGTTGCGCAGGTAGATGCGGTCCAGCGGCAGCAGTGGCCAGCGCGCCGGGAAGCTGCGCGCCACGCGCCCGTGCAGGTGGGCGAAGGCCTCGGTCAGCCCGTGCCGCTGCAGCAGCGGATGCCCGCGCTGGCGCCAGTCGTTGAAGTCGCCGGCGACGATCAGTGGCGCCTGTGACGGCAGTTCGGCGATCAGCGCACCGAGCAGGCCGATTTGCCGACGCCGGTGCGCCTCGCGCAGGCCCAGGTGCACGCAGATCGCATGCACCGCCAGCGCATGCCCCGGGATCTCCAGCACCGCATGCAGCAGCCCGCGGTGCTCGTGGCCGGCGATGGAGACGTCGCGGTTGACGAAGGAGGCGATCGGGAAGCGCGACAGCAGCGCGTTGCCGTGGTGTCCATGCGGATACACTGCATTGCGGCCATAGGCGAACTGCGGCCACAGCGTATCGGCGAGGAATTCGTACTGGCTCTGCGCCGGCCAGTCGGCGTGGCGGCCGGCATGCAGCTGATGCTCGCCCAGCACTTCCTGCAGGAACACCAGGTCCGCGGGCAGGGCGCGGATCGCCGCACGCAACTCCGGCAGCATGAAGCGCTGCTTCAGCACGCTGAAGCCCATGTGCGCATTGATGGTCAGCAACTCGATCGCAGGCATGCCGGGACGGGACGGGGCGGAAACTCCGCCTGCCATTGTCGTCGGCATCCGCGTGCGGCGCGTGACGGTGTCGCGTCGCGCACCTGCCGCCGCTGCGTTGACCGCAGCGGCGGCGGGTCGGCTCAGCGCCGTGCGGCGATGATCTTGCTCAGGTAGTCCGGCGTGCCCTCGACCCGCACCAGGTGCGGATACTGCAGGCCGTCGTGATAGTTCACCGGCACGTCGCGCACGCCGCCCTGGTACTTGAGCGTCAGCACGATCGGCGCGCTGCCGCCCTTGGCGTCGGCGATCGCCTGCTTGAGCGTGTCGCGCGAATAGTCCTGGCCGTTGACCGCAAGCACCGTGGCGCCGCTGCTGACCCCGGCCTTGAACGCCGGGCCATCCCACAGCACGTCATTGATGCTGGCGTCGTCGTTCATCACCAGGCCGATCGACCAGGCGAAGTTGTAGCGGTGCCGCGCCGACTGGTGGCGGCCGTCGTACTGCTTCTCGAATTCGCTGGGCTGGTCGGTGTACACCAGCTTCCAGCCGCTGGCCTGCAGGCCTTCCAGCAGCGGCGGATCCACCTGGTACACGCGCCGGTTGATGTAGTCGGCCCAGTCGTAGTGGACCACGCCGTCGAGCGCGGCGATGACGTCGTCGAAGGTGTAGGTCTTGACCGCGAAGCTGCCGTCGTCGACGCCGAAGAACGCCTTGGCCACGTCGTCCAGCGACTTGCGCCCGCCGCTCATCGCGCGCAGCTTGGCGTCCACCGCCAGCCACACCATCTGTCCGCCACTGTAGTAGTCCTCGCTCATCTGCCAGCTGCGGTAGGGCAGCGGCGCACGGTGCGCGGCGGTGGGGTCGTTGGTGGTGTCCTCCAGCGAGCGCCAGCGGAAGCCGGCGCGGTTGCGGTCGTAGTTGGCGGCTGTCATCGCCAGTGCGTCGCGGAACTGCTGCGGCGTCCACATCCCGGCGCGGGCGGTCAGCACATAGCCCCAGTATTGGGTCTGGCCCTCGTAGACCCACAGCAGCGAGTCGCCCATCGGCACGTTGAAGGTCGGCGTCCACAGGTCGGCGGGGCGCCGGAACTTGCCGTTCCACGAGTGCGTGTACTCGTGCGCCAGCAGATCGCGGTCCGGCGCGTTCTCGTTCCAGGCGCTGAAGTAGTCGGCGCCCAGCCCGTTCTCGCTGGACTGGTGGTGCTCCAGGCCGTTGCCGCCGAGCACGTCCGACAACGAAAACAGGAAGTCGTAGTGCGCGTAGTGATGCGAGCCGAACAGCTTGATCGCCTGCACCGGCAGGTTGCGGTGCGCCTGCAACTGCTCGGCGCTGATGTCCAGGAACCGCGGCGCATCGGCGACCACGTCCAGGTGCACCGGCGCGCCGCCGGCCGGGGTCAGGTCCACGCGCTTGAAGTAGCGCCCGGCGTAGATCGGCGAGTCGACCAGGGTGGTGAAGTCCACCGGCTTGAAGGTGGTGGTGGCGCCGTCGCGGCTGGCGGTCTCCAGCGCGGTGCCGAATTCCCAGCCGGCCGGCAGGGTCACGCTCGGCGCCACAGTGATGCCGCGGGTGTCGTGGCCGGCCGGGTACAGCGCCACCTTGTTCCACTCCAGCTGCAGCATCTTGTCGGTCATCTCGAAGCCGTCGTCGCGCGGCGACAGGTACTGGAAGCTGGCATCGATCGCGCTCACGCCCTGCGGCACGTCGACGTGGAAGCTGTACACGTCGAAGGTGTCGCGGCGCCACGGCAGCGGCTTGCCGTTGGCGGTCAGGGTGAGGCCGGCCAGCATCGCCACCGGCCCGCTCGGCGAATGGTCGCCGGGGATCCACTGCGGGTACTGCAGGGTCAGCCGCCCGGCGCTGACCGGGATGGTCTCGTGCACCCGGTAGATGCCCTGGCGTACGTCGCCGGCGTCCACCTGCAGGGTCAGCGTGCCGGGGTAGGGCGTGTCCTGCGGCGCCGGCACGTCGGGCGTGCGCACCACCTGCGCCTGCGCGGCGCCGGCGAGCGCCAGGCCGATGCCGAGGACCAGCGCCCGGCGGGCGCAACGGGAGGCGGGGAAAGCGGTGGCGAACATGCGCGGCTCCGAGGGCGGGATGGGATGCGAAGCGCGGAACGTTAGCACCTGCCGCCGTCGCTGGCGTACCGTGTCTGTCTGGCCTAGGAACGCCAAGCGATGCCGTTCATGCGGGAGCCGTGTGGCTTGTGGCGATCGGGGTGCAGGGCGCAATGATGACCTTGGCGACCTGTTCCATCGCCAGCGACTGGGGTGTTCCTGGTCCGCAGTGGCCGTCGCGGCGCCGGTGGGCGATCGGATTACCCGGATCGCGCAGACGGGGAGGCTATCCGCGATGCCGACCTTGGCCTTGTGGGAGCGGCTTCAACCGCGACGCGCGGTGATGGAACTCGCGATGACGCGCTCGATGAACCGGTGTCTTGATCGAGGATGCAGGCATCCAGGCCAGGGCATGCCGTTTACCGGCGCCGACCGTCGGCCGACGATGCCAGGGCGGCGCAGTCGATCGCCTATACGCCACCGTGCACGTGTCGCCGCGCGGCTAGTCCTTCAGCGCCCCGTCGTTCGGATCGCTGGCGGCATAGGTCGAGGTTGGCAGTTCCGCGGCGTGCGGATGCCGCAGCGCTTCGCGCAGCGGCTCAGGCAGCCGCTCCACCGCCAGGATCACCTTGCCGAAATGCACGTCGCGCACCGCGCTCGACGGCACCACGAAATCGCCGCCATTCTCGATGTTGACGACGAACGTCGCGCCGCCCTCGCGAACCTCGCGCACCGCACCCACACCGACTTCGCCATCGGCGACGAACACCATCTGACCTGCTTCCACACGCTCGGACATCGCACACCGCCTTTGTCTGGGAGAGAGCCCGCGCGGGCTGGAATGCGCCGGCATGGGCGTTCGATGATCGGATGCGTGTGCGTTGCCAGACGGTGAATGCGGCGTAGCGTGCAGGTCACGACGCAGCTGCAGCCGCCTGTGTGTGACGACCCAGTGGCGGCGCACGTCGGTCGTCACGCAGTGCGATGCGATCATGGCGGCATCGACCGATGCCTGGGAGGGCGAGGATGCGAAGCGAGAAAGAGAAGATGCTGGCCGGCGAACCGTATCGTCCCAACGACGCACAGCTGCAGGCCGAGCAGGACGCGGCCAGTGCCTGGATGCAGCGCTACAACGCGGCGCTGGCCGAGCCACCGGCGCGGCGGCACGCGCTGCTGGTCGAAGGACTGGGTTCCGTCGGACGTGGCGCGGTGGTGCGGCCGCCGTTCCATTGCGACTACGGCTACAACATCCATCTCGGCGAGGACGTGTTCCTCAACTTCAACTGCGTGATCCTGGACGTGGCGCCGGTGCACATCGGCGCCGGCACCCAGATCGGACCGGCGGTGCAGCTCTATGCCGCCGATCACCCGCGCGATGCCGCGCAGCGCGCCGAAGGGCTGGAGTTGGGACGGCCGCTGACGATCGGGCGCAACGTCTGGATCGGCGGCGGCGCGATCGTGCTGCCGGGGGTGACCATCGGCGACGACGCGGTGATCGGCGCCGGCAGCGTGGTCACCCGCGACGTGCCGGCCGGCGCGCGCGTGGCCGGCAATCCGGCACGCCTGCTGAAGCCGCACAGCGACTGAATTTGATCCGGGTCAAGGCAGGCGCCGCGCAATGGGTGTGCAATGCTTTCCTGGCCGCCACGCGCGGCGTTACCGGAGCACCGCCATGTACCAGCGCATCCTGATCGCCATCGATGGTTCCGAGTTGTCCGCCAAGGGCTTGCAGCAAGGGCTGGCGCTAGCTTCCGCGCTCGGCGCGGAGGTGGATATCGTCACCGTGTCCGAGCCCTGGGCGATGGGCATGTACGATGCGATGGGCTGGAGCGTGGGCTACGAGGCCAGCCCCGAATACCGTGAGGATCGCGAAGCCGGCGCGCAGAAGATCCTCGCGCCGGCGCTGGCCGCCGCCGCGGCCACCGGAGTGACCGCGCACGGTCGCCACGTGCTCGACCGCTACGCCGCCGAGGGCATCATCGACATGGCCGTGGCCTCCAACAGCGACCTGATCGTGATGACCTCGCACGGCCGCCGCGGCATGAGCCGGGTCCTGCTCGGCAGCCAGACCGCGGAAGTGCTCGCCAACAGCCAGGTGCCGGTGCTGGTGATCCGCTGAGGCGCTGATCGGCCCGCGCCGGCGTCGGCGCGGTGCCGAACACGTTCGAGGCCGGCATCCGGCCACTGGTGGGAGCGACTTATCGCTTTGCCGCGACGCTTCGGCCCTGTCACGCGGCTGCGCCGAGGGGCGACGCCGCGACAGGGGCTACCAGCCGGCACGCGCGTGCATCCGTCCGTTTGGCAGATCGGGAAGACGCGCTCACGCCCACGCGCGCCGCCGTTGGGCGGCGTGCCGGGCGCGACGTCACCAGCTGTACAGCTTCCAGTACACGGGCGACACATTGTCCTTGCTGCCGTCCACTTCCATGTGGCCGTCGCCGTTGCGGTCGTACAGGTAGTAGGCCGGGCCGCGCGCCGGGGTCACCTTGACCATGCGCAGCTGGCCGCCCACGCGGTATTCGTCGACGGTGTCGCCGTTGTCCATCTTGCGCTGGGTCGTTTCCGCGCCGCGCACGTCCATCGGCGCGCCGTCCGGGCCGAGGCCGGTGGAGGCGCAGCCCGCCAGCAGCAACAGCGGGATCAGGATCAGGGCTTTCATTGCGGTGTTCTCCACGGGCAGGACATGCGCAGAGTATGCGCCGAGTGTCTGCATGCGGTGTGGGAATGGCGCGGGCGGATGGCTGCTTAGTGGATCAGGTTGGCGCGTCGCTGCGCGCCGTACCCTCACCCCAACCCCTCTCCCGGTGGGAGAGGGGCTACGGCTTCTCCCTTCTCCCATCGGGAGAAGGTGCCCCGCAGGGGCGGATGAGGGTACGGGCGCAGCCTCGTGGACCAAGCCGGCGCGTCGCTGCGCGCCGTACCCTCACCCCAACCCCTCTCCCGGTGGGAGAGGGGCTCGCAGTTCCCTTCTCCCCTTGGGAGAAGGTGCCCCACAGGGGCGGATGAGGGTACGGGCGCAGCGGCGTGGACCAAGCCAGCGCGTCGCTTCGCGTCGTACCCTCACCCCAACCCCTTTCCCGGTGGGAGAGGGGCTACACGCGGCAGCGTAGAATTGGCCGATGAGCCGATTAGTCCTGATCGACGGGTCCAGTTACCTGTATCGCGCGTTCCACGCGCTTCCGCCGCTGACCAATGCCGCCGGCGAGCCCACCGGCGCGCTGTTCGGCGTGGTCAACATGTTGCGCGCCACCCTCAAGGAGCGCCCCGAGTACGTGGCCTTCGTGGTCGATGCGCCGGGGAAGACCTTCCGCGACGACCTGTACCCGCTGTACAAGGCCAACCGTCCGCCGATGCCCGACGAGCTGCGCGCGCAGGTCGAGCCGATGTGCCAGATCGTGCATGCGCTGGGCATCACCATCCTGCGCCAGGACGGGGTCGAGGCCGACGACGTGATCGGCACGCTGGCCCTGCAGGGCGCCGGCGACGGCCTGGACGTCACCATCTCCACCGGCGACAAGGATTTCGCCCAGCTGGTGCGCCCCGGCGTGCAACTGGTCAACACCATGAGCGGCAGCCGCATGGATTCGGACGCGGCGGTGATGGAGAAGTTCGGGGTCTGGCCGCACCAGATCGTCGACCTGCTGGCACTGATGGGCGATGCCATCGACAACGTGCCGGGCGTCGAGAAGTGCGGACCCAAGACCGCAGCCAAGTGGCTGGCCGAGTATGGCTCCCTGGACGGGGTGATCGCCCATGCCGACGCCATCAAGGGCAAGATCGGCGACAACCTGCGCGCGGCGCTGCAGCGCCTGCCGCTGAACCGCGAACTGGTCACCATCAAGACCGACGTGGCGCTGGCCGGCGGGCCGCGCACCCTGGGCCTGCGCGAACAGGAGCCGGAGCAACTGCGCGGCCTGTACCAGCGCTACGGCTTCACCCAGGCGTTGCGCGACCTGGACGGCGGCGTGGCCGCACCGGAGGCCGCCAGCGAGGCGACGCCCAGCCTGCGCGGCACCGCCGCCGGCTATGCCCGGGCCGCGGCGCCAATCGCCGATACGGCGCTGGACCCGGCGCTGGCCGCCAAGGGCGACTACACCGCGGTGACCACACCCGAGGCGTTCGAAGCATTGCTGGTGCGCCTGCGCGCCGCCGACGGCTTCGCCTTCGACACCGAGACCGACGCGCTGGACGCGATGCGCGCCAACCTGGTCGGGCTCAGCTTCGCCACCAAGCCGGGCCGCGCCGACTACCTGCCGCTGGGCCACGACTACCCGGGCGCGCCGGTGCAACTGGATCGCGCGCTGGCGCTGGAGATGCTCAAGCCGCTGCTGGAGGACCCGGCCAAGGCCAAGGTCGGCCAGCATGGCAAGTACGACCTGCACGTGCTGCGCCGCCACGGCGTGGACGTGCGCGGCTACGCCGACGACACCATGCTGGAGAGCTTCGTGCTCAATTCCACCGCCAGCCGCCACGACATGGACTCGCTGGCCCGGCGCTACCTGGGCTACGACACGGTCAAGTACGAGGACGTGGCCGGCAAGGGCGCCAAGCAGATCGCGTTCTCGCAGGTGGCCATCGACGACGCCACCGGCTACGCCGCCGAGGACGCCGACATCACCCTGCGCCTGCACCGCACGCTGTCGGCGCAGCTGGACGCCGAGCCGGCGCTGGCGCGGGTCTACCGCGAGATCGAGATGCCGCTGGTGCCGGTGCTGGCGCGGGTCGAGGCCAACGGCGTGTGCGTGGACATCGCCGAGCTGCGCAAGCAGAGCCAGGACCTGAGCCAGCGCATGCTGGCCGCGCAGCAGAAAGCCACCGCGCTGGCCGGGCGCAGCTTCAACATGGACTCGCCCAAGCAGCTGCAGGCGGTGCTGTTCGACGAGCTGAAGCTGCCGGCGGTGCTGAAGACCCCCAAGGGCCAGCCCAGCACCAACGAGGAGGCGTTGGAGGCGATCGCCGACCAGCACGAGCTGCCGCGGGTGATCCTGGAGTACCGCGGCCTGGCCAAGCTGCGTAGCACCTACACCGACAAGCTGCCGGAGATGGTCAACCCCGACACCGGTCGCGTGCACACCAGCTACCACCAGGCCGGCGCCGCCACCGGGCGGCTGTCCTCCTCCGATCCCAACCTGCAGAACATTCCGATCCGCACCGACGACGGCCGCCGCATCCGCCGCGCCTTCGTCGCCCCGCCCGGGCGCAAGCTGATCGCCTGCGATTATTCGCAGATCGAGCTGCGGATCATGGCCCACCTGTCCGAGGACCCAGGCCTGTTGCGCGCCTTCGGCAGCGGCGTGGACGTGCACCGCGCCACCGCCGCCGAGGTGTTCGGGCGCAAGCTCGAAGAGGTCACCGGCAACGAGCGCCGCGCCGCCAAGGCGATCAACTTCGGCCTGATGTACGGCATGAGCGCGTTCGGCCTGGCCCGCAACCTGGGCATCGGCCGCGGCGAGGCCCAGGACTACGTGGCGCTGTACTTCAGCCGCTACCCGGGCGTGCGCGACTTCATGGAGCGCATGCGCGAGCAGGCGCGCACCCAGGGCTACGTGGAGACCCTGTTCGGCCGCCGCCTGTACCTGAACGACATCAACGCCCGCCAGCAGGGCCTGCGCGCCGGTGCCGAGCGTGCGGCGATCAATGCGCCGATGCAGGGCACCGCCGCCGACATCATCAAGCGCGCCATGGTCGGCGTGGATGCCTGGCTGCAGGACCACCGCGACCGCGCGTTGATGATCCTGCAGGTGCACGACGAACTGGTGTTCGAGGCCGATGCCGACTTCGTCGACACCTTGCTGCCGGAAGTGACCGGGCGCATGTCCGCCGCGGCGGAGCTGAAGGTGCCGCTGGTTGTGGACAGCGGGGTGGGCGACAACTGGGACGAGGCGCATTGAGCGCCCGGGTTCCGGGCATGCACCCGGGACCCGACCTGGCGCTGCGGTGTCTTGCGTAGACATCGCATGCGCATGCACGCCGTATATCGCAATGGGTTTTCCGAAGGATTATCCCGCCCGCGATTTTCGCTATCCCATTCGCGTTGGTTTTTTGACCCGATCGGGCGCGACACGTCGCAAAATTCCTACTGGCGTCACACCTCGACGCGTGCAGGACCGCTTTGATTGAACGGAATTTTGACGCGGTTTATTTGCACGGATTTTTGGGAATGAATCCGTCCTTAATCTGACAAATTTTTAACTTAAATCTTCACGAACGAGCAAGGTGGGGAATGTTCTTATATCCCTCGACAGGCGCAATACCTGTCGCGGATCTCCTCCCATCCCCTGGAGCAGATCCAGGAACGGCGACTCCTCCCCAAGTCTCCGTTCCCTGGCCCCGCCGACCTCCCCCTGGTCCGCGGGGCTTTTTTATGCCCGCAGATTTTTGACCCCGCGCTGGCGGCGTGCGCGACCCGGCTCAGCGGCGCGCGTCGGTGGGCTGCTGCAGTTGGTAGATCGCGTCGTCCAGGGTGTCCAACTGCGTGGCCAGCAGCGCACGGGCATCGTCCAGGCCGCGGTTGTAGTAATGCGCGCCGATGCGCTCGGCGACGAAGTCCAGCAGGAATTCGGCCTCGAACGCACCGACCTGCTGCTGCAGCTCGGTGCGCAGGTAGGCCTGCAGTTGTTCGGCGATGGCACGCTTGTCCTCGCGGCCCAGCACGGCGGTGCGTGCCGGCGCGCTCATGCCAGCCATTCGCGCGGGACCAAGTACTCGGCCAGGCGCGCCTCGGCGCTGCCCAGTTCGGGCTGGAAGCCGTACTCCCAACGCACCCGCGGCGGCAGGCTCATCAGGATGCTCTCGCTGCGGCCGCCGCTCTGCAGGCCGAACAGGGTGCCGCGGTCGTAGACCAGGTTGAATTCGACGTAGCGGCCGCGCCGGTACAGCTGGAACTCGCGCTCGCGCTCGCCCCAGGGCAGGCCGCGGCGGCGTTCCACGATGGGCAGGTAGGCGTCGAGGAAGCCGTCGCCGACCGCGCGCTGGTAGGCGAAGTCGCGCTCGAAATCGGCATGCAGGTCGTCGAAGAACAGGCCGCCGACGCCGCGGGTCTCGTTGCGGTGCTTGAGGAAGAAGTACTCGTCGCACCAGCGCTTGTGCGCCGGGTAGCGGTCTTCGCCAAAGGGCGTGCACAGGTCGTGCGCGGTCTGGTGCCAGTGGCGGGCGTCCTCGTCGAACGGGTAGTACGGGGTCAGGTCGAAACCGCCGCCGAACCACCAGGCCACGGTGGCGCCGTCGCGCTGCGCCTCGAAGTAGCGCACGTTGGCGTGGGTGGTGGGGATGTACGGGCTGAGCGGGTGGAACACCAGCGACACGCCGACCGCGCGCCATGAGGCGCCGGCCAGTTCCGGGCGGTTGGCGCTGGCCGAGGGCGGCAGGCGGGTGCCGGCGACGTCGGAGAAGCCGATGCCGGCCTGCTCGAACAGCGCGCCATCGCGCAGGATGCGGGTGCGGCCGCCGCCGCCCTCCGCGCGCTGCCAGAGGTCTTCGGCGAAACGGGCCTGGCCGTCGGCGGCCTCGACCGCCGCGCAGATGCGGTCTTGCAGGCCAGTGAGATAGTCGCGAACGCGGTCGAAGGTATGCATGCCGCCATTCTAGAAGCTGGCTGTGTCAGGCGTCTGCGGCGCGCTGCCCGGACTGCGCGGGCCGGTCGGTGTGCGTCAGCGGCGGAACTCGGCGCGCAGCGCGGGGCGGCACAGCTGGTAGACCAGCCAGCCGTGCAGGCCGGCGAAGACCAGGGCGGTCAGCGCGCCGCTGACCATGAGCGTGATCCGGCCCAGCGCCAGGTCGTGCTGGAGTTGTTGCGGGTCGAAGGCGTGCTGCGGCGCCCAGGCCTGCAGCAGGTCGAGCAGTTGCCACAGCAGCGGCAGCACCGCGAAGTTGGCTACGGCGGTGACCACCAGGAACACGATGAAGGCCCGCCGCGCCCAGTCGCGCCGCTGCAGCAGCGCCCACGACGCTGCGCACAGGCCCGCCGACAGCAGCGCCGACAGCCAGGACAGCGCCAGCGCATGGGCGACGCACCACTGCAGCAGCGGCGGCAACGGCAGGCCGGCCTCGCGCAGCACGCCCTCGATCGCCCCGTCCGGCAGCGTCAGCAACAGCAGCGCCTGGCCCAGCGAGTACAGCAGCGACAGCACCCCGATCAGCAGCGAGAGCTTGGCCATCGCATCGATATTCTGGTTGCGGGCGGCAGTGCGGGGCAGCGGCGGAGGCGGCATCGGCGGTCCTTCGGGGAGGGCGGCGCTGGCGCCATCGCGCCGCGGCCGTCCGGCAAGGATAGGGATGGCGGGGCAGGGCGCAAGCCGGCGTGGCGCGCGAGGGGGCGCCTGTGCCGGTGCGCGGTCTCTGGTCAGGGCGCGGCCGATCCGGTGTCGCCATGAGCGGGGCGCTAAGGTCGTGCCGATGCCGGACGGCTTGGCTGCGGGCGCTCGCGTAGAAGCGGATTCAGCCGCGACGGGCCTTACCGGGAAAGCCTCGTCGCGACTGAAGTCGCTCCCACAGGGGCTTGCGGCGAGCCCGCCGGGTGCACTGTGGGAGGGACTTCAGTCCCGACGCATTGCGCCATCGGAAGGCTCACCACGTCGCGCGTCGCGGCTGCACGACAGTTGACTCCTAAGGAGCGGCGCGATGCGTGGCGGACGCAGGAGGTTGGCGGTGTCTGCGGGCACCGCGCGGGGCTCCCGGCGCCTGCCGCACGTCGACGGCAGGCGCTTCGGCGAGTGGCCGGCTCAGCGCAGTTCGCGCTCGAACAGCGTGAGGATGCGCTTGTACTCGTCCAGCCAGGAGTCGGCGCGGGTGAAGCCGTGCTTCTCCAGCGGGTACGGCGCGATCTCCCAGTTGTCCTTGTGCAACTCGATCAGCTTCTGGGTCATGTCCACCGAGTCCTTGAAGAACACGTTGTCGTCGACCATGCCGTGGGCGATCAGCAGGTGGTCGCGCAGGCCGCTGGCGTATTCGATCGGCGAGGAGGTGCGGTAGGCCTCCGGGTCCAGGTCCGGGGTGTTGAGGATGTTGGAGGTGTACTCGTGGTTGTACTGGCTCCAGTCGGCCACCGGGCGCAGCGCGGCGCCGGCCTTGAACGTGCCGGGGCTGCGGAACAGCGCCATGTAGGTCATGAAGCCGCCGTAGGAACCGCCGTAGATGCCGGCACGGCCACGGTCGCCCTGCTTGCTGTCGACCAGCCAGTCCAGGCCGTCCAGATAGTCCTCCAGTTCCGGATGGCCCATGTCGCGGTAGATCGCGGTGCGCCAGTCGCGGCCGTAGCCGGCGCTGGCGCGGTAGTCCAGGTCCAGCACGATGTAGCCCTTCTGCACCAGCAGGTTGTGGAACATCTGCTCGCGGAAGTACGGGGTGTAGCGCGCCGACACGTTCTGCAGGTAGCCCGCGCCGTGCACGAACATCACCACCGGATAGCGCTTGCCCGGCTCCGGCTGCGCCGGACCGTAGTACTTGCCCCAGACGGTGCCGGCACCGTGCTTGGACGGCACCTGCACGAACTGCGGCTGCACCCATTGGCGCGCCTTGAACGAGGCGCTGCGGGTATCTGTGAGCACGCGCGCGTTGCCGCCGGCGGCCGGCAGCACCGCCAGTTGCGGCGGCAGGTAGGGGCCGGAGTAGTGCACCAGCAGCTGCTGGCCGTCCGGCGACAGCGCGAAGTCCTCGACGCCGTCCAGCGAGGTCAGCTCGGCGACGCTGTCGTTGCGCAGGTCGAGCTTGCAGACCTCGTAGTCGCCCGGCCACTTGCGGTTGCACAGGAACAGGAAGCCCTGGCCGTCGGCGCTGACCACCGGCGCGGACACTTCCCACTTGCCGGAAGTGCGCTGGCGCGGCTTCTCGGTGCCGCGCTGGGTGTACAGGTGCGAATAGCCGGACTGCTCGGACAGCAGCCACAGCGTCTGGTTGTCCGGCATCCAGCCGAAGTCGTTGAAGCTCCAGTTGATCCAGGCCGGATCGGTCAGGCGGTGGCGCGGCTGCAGCACCGCCTTGTCCAGGTCGACGCTGGCGATCCAGCGATCCTTGTTGTCCACCGCGCGCAGCAGCACGGCGACGTTGCGGCCGTCCTCGCTCCAGTGCATCGAGGCGCCGCTGCCGTCGCCGTCGGTTTCCACGCGGACCGCGCGCGGACCCTGCAGCGGCTCCTGCTTGGCGGCCTTGCGCAGCGCCGCGAGCGGATCGGTGCCGATGCCGGGCAGCACCGACAGGTCGAGCTTGCGCGCGCTGCCGGCCACCGCATCGACCAGCCACAGGGTCTGCGCCACCGGCGAATTGCGGCCGACCAGGGTGCGCGCTTCCTGGAACTCGGCATAGCCGGATTCGGTCACGTAACGCGGCATCTTGCTGTCGCGGCCTTCCTCGGCGCCCTTGGCATGGGTCACCACCAGCAGGTGGCGGCCGTCCGGCGACAGCGCACTGTCGTCGACCACCACGTCGTCGCCCAGGTACACCGGCGCCGGCGCGCGGCTGCTGTCGGCGCGGCGCCAGGCCTGCTCCTGCTGGCGCAGCAGCTCGCGCTGGGCGCGGTCGCGGGCCAGGGTCTCCAGGGTGCGCAGCTGCTGGTCGCGCAGCACGTCGGGCTTGGGCGCGGCATCGGGATCGCGCTCGGCCTTGAGCACCGCGGCCTGCTGCACGCCGCCGCCGGGACTCCAGCGGTACCAGTCGTTGCCGACCCGCCACAGCGCGCCGCCATCGGTGGTGAACTGCGGCCGCGCGGCGGCCTGGTTGCTGCGGGTCAGCTGGGTCAGCGCACCGCTGCGCAGGTCGCGCAGGAACACGTCGCCGTTGCGCACGAACAACATGCGCTGGCGACGCGCGTCGTAGACCGGGTTGGCCGCGTCCAGGGTGCTGCGCTGCGCGTCCTCGACCCGCTGCGCGGCGCCGCCGTCGACGCCCTGGCGGTAGGTGTCGCGCACCGGGCTGCCGGTGCGCTTGAGCTGGTACTGCACCTGGTGCCCGTCCCAGGCCCACCACGCGTCCTCGACCGGCGGCCCGATCCAGTCCGGATCGGCCATGGCCTGCTCGATGGTCAGCGGGGCGGCGGCATCCTGGGCCGCGGCCAGCGGCGGTAGGCAGGACAGGGACAGCAACACAACAACGCTCAGGGCGAGACGACGCATCTGGAATTCCGGACGAACGGCAAACCGCAAGCGTAGCAGCCGCCAGGGTGGCGGCGATTGCGCCATCGGTCATGTGCGCGCCGGGTAGGGCGATCCGGGCGAGTGGCCGCCGTGCACCGCTCTTCGGCCAAGGCCGCACCTATTCAGGAAAACGACGCCTGCTGCAGTCCACCGATCGTGCTGCCGTGACGCAGGCCTGCACCGGCGGTTCCGATGCACTTTCGGGGGAAAGTGGAAGACGCGATCCGGCATGCCGCACCTCAGGTCGCGCGCAAGCGCAACAGAAACGCGGACTCCGTGCATGCGCTTCCACATGCACGGAAACGGCGGGTTGGCGTCGTCGGCATCTGCATCACTCGTGTGAGCGTCGTTGTGCTGGACGCACACGGGCGCCTGCGCAATCACGTAGCGCCGCCGCTGCGACAAGACGCCGCTGCGACAAACCGTCACATCCCATTTCGCCGCGCTGCACCAACAATAGGCATCGTTTCCGCTGCCTCAGGCGCTACCCATGGACGCCCTGCTGCTGTCGCGCATCCAGTTCGGATTCGTCATCAGTTTCCACGTGCTGTTCCCGGCCTTCACCATCGGCCTGTCGAGCTGGCTGGCGTTCCTGGAGTGGCGCTGGCTGCGCACTCGCGACACCGTGTGGCGCGATCTGTACTTCTTCTGGCTGAAGATCTTCGCCGTGTCCTTCGGCATGGGCGTAGTCAGCGGCATCGTGATGAGCTTCCAGTTCGGTACCAACTGGGCGGTGCTCAGCGAACGGGCCGGCAACATCCTCGGCCCGCTGCTCAGCTACGAGGTGCTGACCGCGTTCTTCCTGGAGGCCTCGTTCCTGGGGGTGATGCTGTTCGGCTGGCACAAGGTGCCGGAGAAGCTGCACTTCCTGGCGACCTGCCTGGTCGCCATCGGCACGTTGATCTCCACGTTCTGGATCCTCTCGGCAAACAGTTGGCTGCAGACGCCGGCCGGCTACGCCGTGGTCGAGGGCGTGTTCCACCCGGCCAACTGGCGCGAGGTGATCTTCAATCCGTCGTTCCCGTACCGGCTCACGCACATGGTGCTGGCTGCGTTCATTACGACGTGTTTCGTGATCGGCGGGGTCAGCGGCTGGTACCTGCGTCGCGGCGAGCATCTGGACGCGGCCGGGCGCATGCTCAAGCTGGCGGTGGCGTTCGCCGCGATCGCACTGCCGCTGCAGATCGCCGCTGGCGATGCGCATGGCCTGAACACGCTCGAGCACCAGCCGATCAAGGTGGCGGCGATGGAAGGGCATTGGCATGGCGAGGCGAAGGGGCAGGGCGTGCCGCTGGTGGTGTTCGCGGTGCCCAACGAGGCCGCCGAGCGCAACGACTACGAGGTGACCATTCCGCGCCTGGGCAGCGTGATCCTGACCCATACGCTGGATGGCGAGATCACGCCGCTGACCGCGGTGCCGCGGGACGAGCGGCCGCCGGTGAAGCCGGTGTTCTATGCGTTCCGGGTGATGGTCGGGCTGGGCATGGCGATGCTGCTGCTGGCGCTGGTGTCGCTGTTCTTCTGGTGGCGCGGCACGTTGCTGCGCCGGCGTGCGCTGCACCTGGCGTGGAACGCGATGCTGCCGGCCGGGTTCGTGGCGCTGGTCGCCGGCTGGTTCGTCACCGAGATCGGGCGCCAGCCGTACGTGATCTACGGCCTGCTGCACACCCGCGATGCGGTCAGCCCGACGCTCAGCCCGGCGATGGTGTGGATCTCGCTGAGCGTCTACGTGCTCGCCTACGCGCTGGTGTTCGGCTTCGGCAGTTGGTACATCCTGCGCATGCTGCGCCATGGGCCGCTGCCGCACGAGCCGGCGCCGCGCATGCAGGAGGGCGACAAGACCCCGGCGCGGCCGCTGTCGGCGGCCGACGACGACATCGAGGAGACCCGCTGATGGACATGGCGACCGTATTGCCGGTGATCTGGTTCGGCGTGATCGGCTTCGGCGTGCTGATGTACGTGCTGCTGGACGGCTTCGTGCTCGGCCTGGGCATCCTGGCGCCGTTCGCCGAGGACGAGGACCAGCTCGACCTGATGATGAATACAGCCGCGCCGATCTGGGACGGCAACGAGACCTGGCTGGTGCTCGGCGGCGCCGGTCTGCTGGCGGCCTTCCCCAAGGCCTACGCGATCGTGCTGTCGGCACTGTACCTGCCGGTGCTGCTGATGCTGATCGCCCTGGTGTTCCGCGGTGTGGCCTTCGAGTTCCGCTTCAAGGCGCGCAGTTCCAAGTACCTGTGGGGCTGGGCGTTCGCGCTGGGTTCGCTGTGCGCGGCGTTCTGGCAGGGGGTGATCCTGGGCGCGCTGGTGGAAGGCATGCCGCTGCAGGACGGCAAGTACCTGGGCGGGGTGCTGGGCTGGTTCAGCCCGTTCTCGATGCTCACCGGCGCGGCGGTGGTGTTCGGCTATGCGCTGCTCGGCGGCAGTTGGCTGATCCTCAAGACCGAGGGCGCGATGCAGCGCATCGCCCGCACCCTGACCCGGCCGCTGGTGCTGGTGGTGGTGGTGTTCATGGGCCTGGTCAGTGCCTGGCTGCCGTTCCTGGACTCGCGGATCATGGCGCGCTGGTTCCACGACGGGAATTTCTGGTGGCTGTCGCCGGTGCCGCTGCTGGTGCTGGTCAACGCGGTGGCGCTGTGGCGTGCGGCGATGGCACAGGGCCGCGATGCGCGTCCGTTCGTGCTGACCCTGTGCTTCTTCGTGCTCGGCTTCTTCGGCCTGGTGCTGGGCATCTGGCCGAACATCGTGCCGCCCGGGCTGACCATCTGGGAAGCGGCCTCGCCACCGTCTTCGCAGGGCTTCGTGCTGGCCGGGCTGGCGGTGCTGCTGCCGGTGATCCTGGGCTACACCGCGTGGTCGTACCGGGTGTTCCGCGGCAAGATCACCGCCGACACCGGCTACCACCACTGACGGCGGCCGCCGCGGCGGCCGGCCGGCTTGCCAGCGGCGGCGGTGGCGGCCAAGCTACCGGCTCCCGCGCCGTGCGGGTCATCGCCCGCCCGAGCCGCCGCCCCGCATGTCCGCCGTTTCCTCCGAGATTCCCGCCGCGCCCCTGTTGCATCCGCTTGCCGTCGGCGACGCGCGGCGCCCGCTGGCCTTCGCCAACGGCGAACACATCGACCTGGCCACCTTCCTCGGCCACGTGCGCGGCCTGGCCGCGGTGCTGCCGGCCGGCCGGCACGCGCTGAACCTGTGCGAGGACCGCTATCGCTTCATGGTCGCGTTCTGTGCGGTGGCGCTGCGCGGGCAGACCTCCCTGCTGCCGTCCTCGCGTGCGCCGGCGGTGGTGGCCGAGGTGCAGCGCAGCCATGCCGATTGCTATTGCCTGGGCGACCTGGCGCTGGCCGAGCCGCCGCCGCGCTACTGGCAGTTGCCGGACGTATTGCCGTCGCTGGGCGGGCCGATGCCGCAACTGGCCGACGACGCGCTGGTGGCGATCGGCTTCACCTCCGGCAGCACCGGCGCGCCCAAGCCCAATCCCAAGACCTGGGGCAGCTTCCTCACCAGCACCCGCCAGGACCTGCTGGCGCTGGTCGGGCTGTGGCCGGACACGGCGGTGCCGCAGGTGGTGGCGACGGTGCCGCCGCAGCACATGTACGGCATGGAGCTGTCGATCCTGCTGCCGCTGGTGACGCCGCTGGCGGTGCACGCCGGGCGCCCGTTCTTTCCCGAGGACGTGGCCCGCGCACTGGCGCAGTTGCCGGCGCCGCGGCTGCTGGTGACCACGCCGGTGCATCTGCGCGCGCTGGTCGAATCCGGCGTCGCCCTGCCGCCGCTGGCCGGCATCGTCTCGGCCACCGCGCCGCTCGCGCAGGAACTGGCCGCCGCTGCCGAGGCGCGTTTCGGCGGCGAGGTGCGCGAGATGTTCGGCTCCACCGAGACCTGCGTGTTCGCCAGTCGTCGCACCGCCTGCGAAGTGCCGTGGACGCCGCTGCCCGGCGTGCGCGTGGCGCCGCAGCCGGACGGCACCCTGGTGCACGCGCCGCATCTGCCGCAGCCGGTGCTGCTGGCCGACCTGATGGAAGTGGATGCCGACGGCCGTTTCCAGGTGCGCGGGCGCCAGGCCGACCTGCTGGAGATCGCCGGCAAGCGCGCCTCGCTGGCCGACCTCACCCGGCGTCTGCTGGCCCTGCCGGGCGTGGTCGACGGCGCGATGCTGCAACTGGATCCGGAGCCGGGCCAGGCGGTGGGCCGCATCGCCGCGGTGGTGGTGGCACCGACCCTGGACGAGGCCACGATCCTCGCCGCGCTGCGCCGCGAGCTGGATCCGGTGTTCCTGCCGCGCCGGCTGCGCCTGCTCGACGCCCTGCCGCGCAACGAGACCGGCAAGCTGCCGCGCGATCGCATGCTGGCGTTGTTGGCTGGGGACTGCGACGGCTGAGTCGCGGTCTGGCAGGTTGCACCGATCGCCAGGCCCGGCCGGTGATCGACGCGTCGGGACTGCGCATGATTGCGCCTGAGCGTTCCCGGCGTCGCTCGAGTTCGAAGCGACGGTGCGCGTCACTCGGACAAGCGTCTCGACACCTCGGCGACGAGGCGCTCCATGTCCACCGGCACGCGCGTATCCACCGTGACGACGGCGCCTAGTCCCACCGGTCCGGCGTACTCGGCAAGCATGTCCGGCGTCAGTTCTTTCAACGGATGCGCGGCGTGATGCCCACTGGCCGCTGCACGTTCCCGAAAACGTCGGGCGGTTTCGTCGGGGCCGCAGTCGCAGTGAACTTCGACGATGACGGCGTCGAGGCTGGCCAGTTTGCCGCGCTCGTACGCGCTGCGGGGCCGGAAGTTGGCTTCCAGCACCGCGTGCGGCGCGTGGCGTGCCAGCGACCAGAGCAGTTCCATCGCCGCGCCGCCAATCCGGCGCGACGCGGCGAGATCGCCGCCGCTGTCGCCGAGGGCGTCGGTCAGGGTTTCCTTGATGACATCCTTGCAGAACAGCGGAAATCCGAGTCGTGTGGCGAGCGGCACTGCCAAGGTGGTTTTCCCTGCGCCAGGCGCGCCGGACACGATCACGATCTTGCGGGGACTGTCGGACATGGCAGGCCAGTGCGAAGGTCTGGAACGGACGCCACCGCTCAGCTGGCGACGCGACTTGGGAATCGGCAAGCGTGTCTGCAAGCGGCGAACCGGGGCAACCGTGGTGGCCTACCGTCCTGCATCGCTCGACGCCTGATCGAGCGAACCGCACCGCCGTCGCGGCGATGGCGAGCTGGTGCGTCTAGCGACGCAGATGTTCAACCATGCACGCCGTCGATCTCCACCGCCAGTTCGTCGCGGCAGATCACCGCGTGCAGCAGCAGGCGCGGGACGCGGTCGCCGAAGCGGGTATCGAGGGCGGCGGCGACCAGCGGCAGGTCGCCGGGCTCGCGCACGTAGACCTTGAGGCGGGTGCCGTCGCCGAACTGCGGCGGCAGGTCCGGGGCGTGTTCGCGCGCGGCGGCCAGCAGGGCGTCGAAGTTGGCGAAGGTTTCCTCCAGCTGCGCCAGCAACTGGCCCTGGTGCATGGAGGCGTGGCCGACCACGCTGGCGGTGCCGGACAGCAGCAGCGGCATGTCGCTGCCGGCCGGCGGCAGCATGGCGCGGGCGAAGCTGGGCGGCTGCGGGCCGTACTGGCGCGGGTAGCGGTAGGCGCTGACCTGGCGCGGGTTCTCCAGCGGGGTGCCGGCCTGCGCGGCGGCCAGCCAGTAGATCTGCATCACCCGCGCGTCGTCGCAGCGGCCGACCGCGGTCGCCGCGGGCAGTTGGGTGGCGTCGAAATCGCCCAGCCCGCGCGCGCGGCCGACGCAGAAGCGCCGGTAGCGCTCGCGGTCGCCGCTGCCCAGGGTGATCGCGTCGAGGTAGTTCCAGATGCGCAGCAGGCGCGGGGTGGCGCTGCCGGCGACGAAGGCGCTGATCTGCGCGTAGGCGAGTGCGGCGGCTTCCTCGATGTCCAGGTCGACCTGGCGCTCGTCGATCTCGATGACGCCGAACTGCAGGCGGCCGTCGCTGGCCCAGGCGATGGCGCCGTCGCGGCCGCTGTGCACCGGGGCATCGGTGCGCCACACCTCGAGCATGCGCGGGCCGTGCGGCTGCAGCGGCACGCGCAGGTAGCGCGGGTCGTCGTGGTAGGGCGCGGTCTCGCCGAAGCCGAACACCGCCAGCACTCGGTCCTCGGCCAGCAACCGGCCCGGATCGGTCTCGGCGACGTAGTCCACCTGCAACTGCGGATGGCCCTGCGTGTGGTGCGGAAACTGCAGGTGCGGGCGGCTCATGGTGTTTCTCCGTGCAAGGTGTCGCCGTGGAACGATTCGCGGGCCTGGCGGCGGCGGTGGCGCCAGGCGCGCCATGCCCGCGGCAGCATCGCCACTGCGGACAGCGCATAGATGGCACGGAACACCCGCAGGCGGCGCAGTACCGCACGGTTGTCGAAGACGTCGCCGGCGAGCATCGCCACCACCGCCTGTTCCACCTGCAGCACGTTGCGCGGTTGCGCGAACAGCTCGCGCATGGTCGGCGAGGTGAAGCGGTAGATGAACCACTTGAACTCGTCCAGGCCGCCGCGCAGGTGCCGTTCCAGGCGCCGCTGCAGCCGCGCCTCGCTGGCCGGGTCGCGCAGCGCCGCGTCGACCACGGACGCGCCGCGCTCGGCGCTGTGCATGGCCAGATACACGCCGGAGGAGAACATCGGGTCGACGAAGGCGTAGGCGTCGCCGAGCATCAGCCAGCGCGGCCCGCTCATGCGCGTGCATTCGTAGGCGTAGTTGCCGGTGGCGTGCACCGGCGCCACGCGCTGCGCGCCAGCCATGCGCGCCACCACGTCCGGATTCAGCGCCAGGGTGCGCAGCAGGAACGTCTCGCTGTCGCAGCCCTGGCGGGTCTTCATGTACTCCGGGTCGCACACCGCGCCCACGCTCATCACGTCGTCGGGCAGCGGGATCAGCCACATCCAGCCGTGCGCGTGGCGATAGATGCTGATGTTGCCGGCGTCCTCGCCGGGGCGCCGCGCCACGCCGCGGAAATGGCTGAACAGCGCCGCCGACTGGTGCCGCGGATTGGCGCGCTTGAGCTTGAGCTTGTTGCCGAGGAAGGTGTCGCGGCCGCTGGCGTCGATCAGGTAGCGCGGCCGGTAGTGGCGCACGCCGTCGGCGCCGCGCGCCTGCACCGTCGGCGCCTCGCCGTCCAGCTGCACCGCCTCGACGCGGACGCCCTCGTGCACGTCGGCGCCGACCGCGCGCGCCTGCGCGAACAGCACCCGGTCGAAGTCGGCGCGCGGCACCTGCAGCGCGAAGTCGGACTGCGCGCCCAGCGCGTGCGCGAAGCGGAAGGTGTTGTAGCCGCCGGCATCGTTGGGGAAATCGGCGCCGAGCTTGAGCACGCCGATCGCCCGCACCTGGTCGAGCACGCCCAGCCGCTGCAGGATCGGCATGTTCATCGGCAGCAGCGATTCGCCGATGTGGAAGCGCGGATGGTGGTCCTTTTCCAGCACGGTGACCCGCCAGCCGCGTTGCGCCAGGACGATCGCCGCCGCGCAGCCGGCCGGCCCTCCGCCGATCACCAGCACGTCGGGCGTGTCTGCCGCGGCGTCGCGTGCGGTGGGGGGAGGGGAAGCAACAGCGGCGGACGTCATCCTGAGGGAACCTGCGGGCGCAACGGCGGGGCGAAACGGCATGATAGCGTGCCGTTCGCGGGCCGATGGTTGCGCCGCAGCGCCCGATGCACCATCTTGTCGCACCCGTCCTTTCGCCTGGAAGCCCCTGGATGTCTTCGCAAACCGCCGCCGAACGTGAACTGGCCGAGCTGCTGGTCGAGAGCCTGAACCTGGAAGACGTCCAGCCCGGCGACATCGATCCGGAGGCGCCGCTGTTCAATACCGGCCTGGGGCTGGACTCGATCGACGCCCTGGAACTGGCGCTGGCGATCAGCAAGCGCTACGGCTTCCAGCTGCGCTCGGACAACGACGAGAACCGCCGCATCTTCGCCTCGCTGCGCGCGCTGTCGGCGCATGTCGAAGCCAACAAGACCAGCTGAGCCGGCCGACGCCGCGCCCTGGGCGCTGGCCCTGGGCGTGCTGCTGGCGCTGGCCTACTCGCCACTGGCGCACTGGGCCAATGCCGCGCACCGCCCGGACCTGGCGGTGCTGGCCGGCGCGGCGCTGGTGCTGATGGTGCTGGTGGAGCCGATGGCGCGTTGGCGGCCCTGGGCCTGGGCGCTGGCCATCGCCGCGACGGCGGCGCTGGTGCCGCTGTGGCGCTCGCCGCACGCCCTGCTGCTGCTGGCCGCGCCGCCGGTGCTGTTCACCGCCTGGGTGGCCTGGTTCTTCGGGCGCAGCCTGCAGCGCGGGCGCACGCCGCTGATCACTCGCATCGTCGAGGCCCTGTACCGGCAGGCCGGCATGCCGATCACCCCGGAGCAACTGCGCTACACCCGTCGCCTGACCCTGGCCTGGACCCTGCTGCTGGTCGGGCTGACGCTGCTGAACCTGCTGCTGGCGCTGTGCGCCCAGCCCAGCGGGGTGCTGGCGCAGCTGGGCCTGGCCTCGCCGCTGCCGATCAGCGATGCGCGCGCCTCGTTGTTCGCCAATCTGCTGGGCTACGGGGTCATCGGCGGCTTCTTCGTCGGCGAGTACCTGCTGCGCGGGCGCTGGTTTCCGCAGCGTCCCTACCGTAATCTGCCCGACTTCCTGCACCGGCTGGCGCGGCTGGGGCCGGTTTTTTGGCGCGATCTGTTGCGCTGACGCGCGAAGTGCAGGGGACGCAAGGGTCGTGCAGATCATCAAGGAAAACAGCAAGTTGCCGCAGGCAGGGATGCCCTCGCGCATGGCCTGGGCCGTGTGGAACACCCTGCAGCTGGCATTTACCCTGGCGCATACCGCGCTGGGCATCGTCGTCGCGTTGGTGCTGCTGTGGCTGACCGGGCCGCGCCTGCCGCTGCGCATGGGCGCGCGGTTCTGGGCGCCGGTGCTGCTGTTCGGCGCCGGGGCACGGCTGGAGGTGGAGGGCCAGGAGCGGGTGGACTGGTCGCGCAACCACCTGTTCGTCAGCAACCACCAGTCGATCATCGACATCTGTGTGCTGTTCATGGCGCTGCCGGTGCCGCTGCGCTTCCTGCTCAAGGACGAGATGCTGAAGGTGCCGTTCGTGAATTGGTATGCGCGCGCGACCGGCATGCTGTTCCTGGACCGCGACAGCCGCCGCGCCGGGGCGATGATGCGGCGCGAGGCGGCGGCGTTGCTGCGCCGCGGCGAGGACCTGTGCCTGTTCCCGGAAGGCACCCGCAGCCGCAGCGGCGCGCTGGCCGAGTTCAAGGCCGGGCTGCTGCAGGCCGCGATCGACGCCGGAGTGGACGTGGTGCCGGTGGCGCTGGACGGGGCGGGCAAGGTGCTGCCGCCGACCAGCCTGTTCCGGGTCCGGCCCGGCGTCATTCGGGTGCGGATCGGCACGCCGATCCGGGTGAACGGCGAGGACGGCCCGCTGAACCGCCAGGAAGTGACCCAGCGCGCGCACCAGGCTGTCCTTGCCATGCTCGAACCCAGGATATGAGTCGCCCGTATGCAATTCGTCGTACCGCATGATCATCCCAGCCTGCCCGGCCACTTCCCGGGCCGCCCGGTGGTGCCCGGCGTCGTGGTGCTGGACCACGTGCTGCAGGCCGTCGAGGCGGCGCACGGCGCGCGCGCGCCGCTGCGCCTGCCGCAGGTGAAGTTCCTGCAGCCGCTGCTGCCCGGCCAGCCGGCGCGGGTGGAACTGGACGGTGCCGCGCCGCGCTGGCGCTTCCGCGTGCTGCGTGGCGAAGACCTGCTGGTCAGTGGCGAACTGAACGCCGAGGCGGCGCCGTGAGCGCCGGCTGGAAGCAGCGCCCGGAAGGCGGCGGCCGCTTCGCCCTGTGGCTGATCCGCAGCATCGCCCGCTACGGCGGCCGCGCCGTCGGGCGCTTGCTGCTGTATCCGATCACCCTGTACTTCCTGCTGGTGCGCGGCCCGGAGCGGCGCGATTCGCGGCACTACCTGAGCCGCGTGTTCGACCGCCCGGCCACGCTGCTGGAGGTGGCCCGGCACATCCACACCTTCGCCTCCACCATTCTCGACCGGGTGTTCATGCTGTGCGGGCAGATGCACCGGTTCCGGGTGCAGATCCGCGGCCTGGACCAGTTGCACACGCAGATGGACCGCGGCCGCGGCGTGCTGATCTTCGGCTCGCACCTGGGCAGCTTCGACGCGCTGCGGGTGCTGGCCACCGAGCGCCCGGACGTGCAGGTCAAGGTGGTGCTGGACAAGGCGCACAACCCGGCTATGACCGACCTGCTGGGCGCGCTGAACCCGCAACTGGCCGCCAACATCATCGACGCGGGCATGGACAGCACCTCCATCGTCATGGCGATCAAGCAGGCCACCGACGAGGGCGCGCTGGTCGCGCTGCTGGTGGACCGGCCGCGCCCGGAGGATCCGGCGCTGCCGGCCGCGTTCATCGGCCAGGGCGCCATGTTCCCGACGTCGCCGTGGCTGATCGCCGCCGCGCTCAAGGTGCCGGTGGTGCTGGCGTTCGGGCTGTACCGCGGCGGCAACCGCTACGAGCTGGTGTTCGAGACCTTCAGCGAAGGCCTGGACCTGCCGCGCCGGCAGCGTGCGCCGGTGCTGGCCGCGCTCATCCGCGATTACGCCGCCAGGCTGGAGCATTACACCCGCTCCGCGCCCTACAACTGGTTCAACTTCTACGACTTCTGGAACAACCGCCATGCCGATGCGCCGCACCTTGCCGTGGATGCTGATACTGCTGTGCAGCGCCGCACCGCTGAGCGCCGCATCGCCTGAGGCGCCGGACGCCGACTGGATCCTGCAGAAGCTGGCGCGGCCGGCGCCGGTCAGCACCGCCTTCGTCGAACTGCGCGGCTCGGCGCTGCTGAAGGCGCCGCTGCGGGTGCAGGGCGAGTACCGCCGCCCGGACGCGCAGACCCTGGTGCGCGAGGTCACCGCGCCGTACCACGAGACCACCACCCTGCGCGGCGGCGAAGCCACGCTGGAGCGCGACGGCAAGCCGCCGCGGCGCTTCTCGCTGACGCGCGTGCCGGAACTGGCCGGCCTGCAGAGCGGCTTCGGCGCGCTGCTGTCCGGCGACCGCGCACTGCTGCAGCAGCAGTACACCATCAGCAGCTCCGGCACCCGCGAGCGCTGGCAGCTGCAGCTGCAGCCCAAGGACCCGGCCGTGGCCGCGCACGTGCGTAGCCTGCGCCTGTACGGCCGTGGTGCCGAACTGCGCTGCATCGAGACCACCCCGGCCAAGGGCGACGTTCAGCGTACCCTGCTGGCCGGTGCCGCGCAGGCCGCCGGTGCCGTCGCCGACGGCGCTGCGCTGACCGCGCTGTGCCACGGCGACGCGGCGTGATCCCCGCACGAGGCGCCCTCCGGCAGCGTGCTGCCGGCCCGACGGCTGCGCGCGCGGCGGCTGATCGCGCGGTGCAGGCAGACGTGGGGACGCGGCGATGAAGCGTGCCCTCAGTTCGAAGATGCGCATCTCGCTGGCGCTGCTGTGGCTGGCGCTGCTGACCGTAGCCGGGATCTGGCTGGGCAATGCGCTGCAGGTGTCGGGGGACTTGCGCAAGTTCATGCCGGAAGCCCGCACTCCCGCGCAGAAACTCCTGCTCGACGAACTCGGCGAAGGCCCTGGCTCGCGGCTGCTGCTGATGTCGCTGTCCGGGGCCGATCCGGCCACGCTGGCCAAGCAATCACAGGCCCTGCATGCCGAACTGGCCGCGCAGCACGACGTGTTCGAACTGGTCGCCAACGGTGCCGATGCCGGCCTGGACGCGATCCCGCCGCGCCTGTTGCCGTACCGCTACCTGCTCAGCGACAGCTTCGACGCCAGACCGCTGGATGCGCCGACCCTGCGCGATGCGCTGCAGGCGCGGCTGCAGGACCTGGGTTCGCCGGCGGCGGCGATGGTAGAGCCGTTGCTGCCGCGCGATCCGACCCTGGAAGTGCTGCACCTGGCCGAGAGCCTGCAGCCGGCCGGCGGCCCGCAGCAGCGCGACGGTGTCTGGTTCGACCGCGCCGGCAAGGACGCGCTGCTGGTCGCGCAGACCCGTGCCGCCGGCTTCGACCCCACCGGCCAGCAACGCGCGGTCGATGCGATCCACGCCGCCTTCGCCAAGGTCAGCGCCGGCACCAGCAGCAAGCTGACCCTGACCGGTCCCGGCGCGTTCTCGGTGGAGATCGGCGGGCGCACCCAGAACGAGGCGCAATGGATCGGCACCCTGGATACGGTGGGGCTGATCGTGCTGCTGCTGGTCGCCTACCGTAGCTGGAAGATCCCGGTGCTGGGCGTGCTGCCGCTGGCCAGCGCCGGCCTGGCCGGGCTGGGCGCGGTGGCGCTGCTGTTCGATGGCGTGCACGGCATCACCGTGGCGTTCGGCTTCACCCTGATCGGCGTGGTCCAGGACTACCCGATCCATCTGTTCAGCCATCAGCGCCCGGGCCTGGATCCGCGCGAGAACGCGCGTCACCTGTGGCCGACGCTGGCCACCGGCGTGGTCTCCACCTGCATCGCCTACGTCACGTTCCTGTTCTCCGGCGTGGACGGCCTGCGCCAGTTGGCGGTGTTCACCATCGCCGGCCTGCTGGTGGCCGCGCTGACCACGCGCCTGCTGCTGCCGGCGCTGATCGATCCCTCGCCGCGCGACCATGCCGACTCGCCGATGCTGGAGCGGCTGTGGCGCGGCATCGCGCGGCTGCCGCGGCCGCGCTGGTCGCTGCTGCCGCTGGCCCTGCTGGCGGCCGCGGTCATCGTGTTCGCGCCGGGCCCGTTCTGGCAGAACGACCTGTCCAAGCTGACCCCGGTGCCGGCCGACGGCCTGGCCCGCGACGCGCACCTGCGCCAGGAACTGGGCGCGCCGGACGTGCGTTACGTGCTGGCGCTGCCGGCGGCCTCCGCCGATGCCGCGCTGGCCGCGTCCGAACGCCTGCGCCCACGCCTGGACGCGCTGGTGGCGCAGGGCGAACTGGCCGGCTACGACATGGCCGCGCGCTACCTGCCCAGCGCCGCCACCCAGCGCCGACGCCAGGCCGCCTTGCCCGATCCGGCGCAGGCGCAGGCGATCACCGCCGCCGCGGTCGCCGCCACGCCGTTCCGTGCCGACGCGTTCGCGCCGTTCCTGGCCGACCTGCAGGCCGCGCGCACGGCGCCGCTGCTGACCGCGCGCGCGCTGCGCGGCACGCCGCTGGCCACGCCCGTCGGCGGCCTGCTGCTGGAGCGTCCGGACCGCGCCACTGCGCTGGTGTCGCTGACTGGGCTGCGCGATCCGGCGCAGCTGGCGCGCGCGGTGCAGGGCAGCGGCGCGCAACTGCTGGACCTGAAGGACGCCTCCGAATCGCTGGTCGCCGCCTACCGCGGCCGCGTGCTCGCCGCGCTCGGCGTGGCCGCGGTGCTGCTGGCGCTGACCGTGGCGATCGCGCTGCGCACGCCGCGGCGGATCGTGCGCGTGCTGCTGCCGATGGCGCTGACCACGCTGCTGATCCTGGCGATCCTGCGCGGCTGTGGGGTCGAGCTGAACCTGTTCCACCTGATCGCGCTGATCCTGGCCGCCGGCCTGGGCCTGGACTATGCGCTGTTCTTCGACCACGCCGGCGACGACCGCGCCGATCAGTTGCGCACCCTGCATGCGCTGATCGTGTGCAGCCTGATGACCCTGCTGGTGTTCGCGCTGCTGGCTGCCTCGAGCATCCCGGTGCTGCGCGCGATCGGCAGCACCGTGGCGCTGGGCGTGCTGTTCAATTTCGTGCTGGCGCTGCTGATTTCGCGCGAGACCGCCAGCGACGTCCAGGAGAACCGCCATGCACACTGAGCCCTTGCACGGACGCGACGCCATCGCCGCCCTGGTCCCGCACCAGGGCCTGATGTGCCTGTGGGAAGAGGTGGCCGCCTGGGACGCGCAGCGCGTTCTGTTGCGCAGCGTCGCGCATCGCCAGGCCGCGCATCCGCTGCGCAGCGGCGGCCGGCTGCACGCGCTGCACCTGTGCGAGTACGGCGCGCAGGCGATGGCGGTGCATGGCGGCCTGCTCGGCCGTGCGGCCGGCACGCCGGTGCGGCCGGGCATGCTGGTGGCGCTGCGCGGGGTGCAGTTGCACGTCAGCGAACTGCAGGACCTGGCCGGGCCGATCGAAGGCGAGGCCGAGGTGCTGCTGCAGGCCGAGGACAGCCAGCAGTACGCCTTCCGCATCACCAATGCCGGGCAGTTGCTGGCTGAGGGCCGCGCGACGGTGATGCTGGGCGCGGCGTGACCGCGTAGGCGTCGACGGCCCTGCGTGCGCGGCGAGCGCAGCTTGCCGAGTATCCAAGACTGCAAGGCGTCGGGACTGAAGTCCCTCCAAAGTGCACCCGGGCAACGCAATGCAACTCCCTGTACCCGCATCGTGCATGCCGGGGCAACCGCTGGGCGAGGGCCGCGCCCCGGTAATGCCCATCGCGGCTGAAGCCGCTCCTACAAAAAGACGTCGCGTGGTGATCGGCGGTGCGTTTCAGCCGCGCCGCGTATTCCCTGCACGTCCTCGCGGCTGAAACCGCGCCTACGGGCGCGCGGGTGAACCGTTAGGATGACGGCCCATCTTCATTGCGACCGAGGATTCCCGATGTCTGCATCCCCCGCACCGCGCCGCGCCCTGGTCACCGGCGGCAGCGGCGATCTCGGTGGCGCGATCTGCCACGCCCTGGCCGCGCAGGGCCTGCACGTGATCGTGCACGCCAATGCCAACGTCGCGCGCGCCGTGGCGGTGGTGGAGGCGATCGTCGCCGCCGGTGGCAGCGCCGAGGCGGTGGCGTTCGACGTGGCCGACGCGCAGGCCAGCGCGCAGGCGCTGGCGACGCTGCTGGAGGCCGGCCCGATCCAGGTGCTGGTCAACAACGCCGGCATCCACGACGACGCGCCGATGGCGGGCATGAGCGCGGCGCAGTGGCACACGGTCATCGACGTCTCGCTGCACGGCTTCTTCCATGTCACCCAGCCGCTGCTGCTGCCGATGGCGCGCACGCGCTGGGGCCGCATCGTCAGCGTGTCCTCGGTGTCGGCGGTGCTGGGCAACCGCGGGCAGACCAACTACGCCGCGGCCAAGGCGGCGCTGCACGGCGCCAGCATGTCGCTGGCGCGGGAAATGGCCAGCCGCGGCATCAGCGTCAACGTGGTCGCGCCGGGCGTGATCCAGGGCGCAATGGCCGAGAGCGCGTTCCCGCCGGAGGCGATCAAGCAGATGGTCCCCGCCGGGCGCCCGGGCAAGCCGGAGGAAGTGGCGGCGCTGGTCGCGTTCCTGTGCTCGGACGCGGCCGCCTACATCAACGGCCAGGTCATCGGCATCAACGGCGGCATGGGCTGACCGCCTCGAAAGCGACGCGGCCGTTGCACCGCCACGCTGCCGGCGCAACGGTGGTCGGCCCTCAGCGGCAGACGAAGCTGGATGCCGCCTCCACGTCGCCGCCGACGTAGCGCGCCACCTGCGGATACGGACACAGCGGGCGGCTGCGCTGGCTGCTCCAGCTGGCCGGCACCTCGTTGTTGGGCGCGGCGCTGCCGCTGCCGCGTGCGCTGGCGACGATCGCGGCCGGCGCCTGGCCCTGCTCGACCCAGGCGACCAGCGGGGTCAGCGCGTCGAACTGGTCGGTGGCCGGTCCGCCGGCGCAATGGGCCATCGCCGGCACCGCGAACAGGCGTGCGTAGCTGGCGGCATCGGCATCGGCCGTGCGCAGGCGGTCGTACCAGGCCGCGGTATCGGCGAAGGAGAAGATGCCGTCGCCGGTGCCGTGGTAGATCAGCAGCTTGCCGCCGCGCTTCTTCAGCGTGGTCAGCTGGGTCTCGTTCGGCGGGGTCATGTACGCCCAGGCGGATTCGCCAAAGGCGCCGGACGTGGTGAAGATCTTCGGCGCGTCGCGATCCATGTCGAACTGCAGCGCGTAGCGCTTGAGGTCCTGCAGCACCGCCGGATCCTCCGGCGGGGTGACGAAGCCGAAGGCCACCGAGCCGGGCACCAGGGTCAGCGAGGCGTCCTGCCGCCAGCCGGCCCAGTCGCCGCTGGCGATGCCCGGGTCGTAGGGGAAGGGCGCGTACAGCGGCGTGCCGGCGCTGTTGCGCACGCCGGCGTGGATGGCGCCGAGCGCGCGCTTCTGCGCCGGGGTCAGGCATTGGCCGGTGCGCCCGGCACTGCCGCAGGTGGCGACGTCGCGGTTCAGGTCGAAGCGGCGCTGGCAGGCGAGCACGTCCTGCACCATGCCGTCGCGCACGCCGTCCAGCGCATCGCAGGTGGCGACGATGCGCTCGGCCACCAGGCTGCGCTCGGCGGCGGTCAGGCCGCTGCGCGTGTCGCTGCCGCCCGCCAGCGCCGCCAGTTGCTGGGCCGCGGCCAGGTCGGCGATCGCCGCCTTGGGCAGGTGGAACCCGGGGTCGCCGACCAGGATGCCGTCGTAGTCCTGCGCGTCGCGCGCGGCGGCGACCATGCCGTGGCGGCCGCCATTGGAGCAGCCGCCGAAGTAGCTGTAGTCCGGCGCCTTGCCGTAGGCGATCTGCACCACGCGCTTGGCCATCGGCGTCAGCGCCTGCACCGCCTGGTAGCCGTAGTCCAGGCGCGCCTGCGGATCGCGGCCGAACAGCGGGTTCTGCGCATTGCTGTGCCCGGCATCGGAACTGATGACCGCAAAGCCCATGCGCAGCGGGTTGTCGCGCTGGCCGCCGCCGCCGATGTCGCCGAGCGCGGGCACCACGTTGCCGTCCAGGCCGCCGTTGGCCTGGTAGAAGAAGCGCCCGTTCCATGCCGCCGGCAGGCGCATCTCGAAGCCGATCGCATAGGACTGGCCGTCCGCGCCGACGCGCTCGTGCATCAGCCCGGTGACCTGGCAGTGCGCGCCGATCGGCTGGCCGGCCACCTGCAGGGCGCCGGCGGCCACGCTGCGCACCGCGGTGAAGCGGGTGCCGGGATAGGCGAGCCGGCTCGCCAGCGCGTCGCACGACTGTTGCAGCGGTGCCGGCGAGGCCGGTGCGCGCGCGGTCGTCTGCGCATGTGCGGTGGAGGAGGCGGCGAGAGCGGCCAGCGGCAGGGCCAAGGCGAGCAGCGTGGAGCGCATGGAGTTCTCCTGGAGGACGCGCCGGGCGCGGCGGGCCTGTGTCGCGCCGGTGGCGGCAAGGCGTCAACCGTCGTGCGTGCGAAAACCCGAATGCGCGGGCGATATTCGCCCCATGTGACGCGTGCCGCGCAATTGCGCGCTCGCCCGGCGCCTCGCGGCGGGGAAGCGAAGCGCGCGTTGTTGCAGGGCGGCACGGCCCTGCGCGTGGATCAGGCGGCGTCCGCGTACCAGGCCGGCGACAGGACCGGCAGCGGCGTCGCCGCGTCGCGGCAGGCGTCCAGCAGGCCGTGGTCGGCCAGCGTGGGATGCTGCTGGCGGGCGCGTGCCAGGATCTCCCCGGCCAGTTCCGCCATGCGCGCGACATTGCCGTGCAGGCGGGCGACGAAGGCGGCATCGTCCAGCCGGTCGCTCAGGGCGCGGTTGAGTTCGTGGAACCAGCCGATCAGGTACTGGTCCAGCAGGCGCCCGTCGGCCACCGCCGCCGCCTGCGCGCGGTTGGCCGCGCCCCAGTCGCGCAGCAGCGCCTGCATGCCCAGGTTGAGCGCGCTGGCCTGCTGCAGCGCCGGGCGCAGCCGGCCCAGCACGGCCAGGTCGGCGATGCGGTCGGTGCAGTACAGCGGCGCCAGCAGCGACCAGTAGTAGGTGTAGTCCCAGATCACCTTGACCGGCATCACCTGGGCGTCGCCGAACAGCGGGTACTGGTCCTGGTAGAGGGTCAGGGTGTTCTCGTAGAACGAGAAATACAGCTGCTGATACAGCTCGGCGTAGGGCGCGATGTCGCGCCCGGCGCGCTCGCGCCCGATCAGTTCGCAGATGTAGGTGTTGCTGATCGCGATGAAGTCGCTGCCCGGCGAATAGAACGGGTCCAGGAACACGCCGGCCTCGCCGGTCAGCGCCCAGCGCTGCGCCGAGAACACCTGCTTGCAGCCGTAGGAGAAGTCGCGCAGGAACAGGAAATCCTGCACCGTGTGCTCGCTGCGCTCCAGCGTGCTGGCCACCTGCGGCTGGTGCGTGCGCAGCCAGTCCATCGCCTTGGCGTGGGTGTTCATGGTCTCCAGCGGATGCATCGCGGCATCGCAGACGATGCCCAGCGAATGCGCGCCGGAGGACAGCGGGATCAGCCAGAACCAGTAGCCGGGGCCGCACATGTGGTTGGTCGAACGCCAGCGGTCCGGCGGCGTGCAGCGCTGCAGCCAGGCGCTGTCCTGCGACCAGCCGTTGGGATCGACCAGCCCGTCCACCCGCCACCACACCGCATTGGCCTGGTGCGCGTTGTCCTGGGCCAGGCCGAGCTTGCGCTTGAGCAGGCCGGCACGGCCGCTGGCGTCGATCACCCAGCGCGCCTGCAGGCTGGCCTCGGCGCCGTCGCGGCTGTAGCGCACGCAGTGGTCGCCGTCGTCCTCGGCCAAATCGACGCCGCGCACCGTGCTGCCGTCGAGGAACTCCACGCCCATCTCGCGCGCGCGCTGCCCGAGGAAGTTCTCGAAGCGGCCGCGGTCGATCTGCCACGACGGGGTCGGCAGCAACTGGCTCACCCCCAGCTCGGTGCACTGGTCGATGTCGGCGCGCCCGTCGGAGAAGAAGAAGCGGAAGCCGAACTTGCGGATCTGTTCGGCATCCAGGTGGTCGCGCAGGCCCAGCACGTCGGCGAAGTAGTGCGCGCCGATTTCCACCGAGGATTCGCCGACCTTGAACGCGGCCTCGCGCACCGGGTGCGCGCGCCGTTCCAGCACGCGGATGCGCAGTTGCGGATCGCGCTGGCGCAATTGCAGCGCCAGGGTCAGTCCGGCCAGTCCGCCGCCCAGAATCGCCACATCCGCCTGCGCTGCCTTCATGTCGTCTTTTCCTTGGCGACGGCCAGGGGGGCCGTGTCGAGGGTGCCGTCGACGTCGTCGATCAGCACCGGATTGGCGCGGGTGCGCCGGTACTCGCGCACCACGTGGCCGTAGGTCCACACCTGCACGATCACGTGCGAGGTGATCTTCCACAGATCGCGCACCAGCCGGAAGTGGCTCTTGCGGAACGTGCCGGGGGTCTGGTTGGCGTAGCGGGTCTCGATCGGCACCGCCACCACCCGTGCGCCGACCTGGCGCGCGGCCGAGATCAGCAGCTGCGCCTCGAACACGAAACCTTCGCCGGGCACGTCGGGCAGGGTGTAGACCGACTGCGGGTACAGGCGCTGGCCGCTCTGGCTGTCGACCAGGCGGAAGCCGCAACCCCAGGCGATGCCCCAGTCGCCGAAATCGTTGCCGATGCGGCGGATCGGCGGCTGGCTGGCGCGCTTGCGCAGGCGCGCGCCGACGATCACGCAGCCGGGATGGCGGTTGGCCGCGGCCAGCAACCGCGGGAAGTCGGCGGCGCTGTGCTGGCCGTCGCCGTCCATGGTCATCACCGCGCGCGCACCCTGGCGCTGCGCCTCGGCGAAGCCGCTGCGCAACGCCGCGCCCTTGCCGCGGCGTTGCGGATGGCGCAGCAGAGTCACCGGCAGGTCGGCGATGCAGTCGCTGGTGCCGTCGTCGGAGCCGTCGTCGACCACGATCACCCGCGGGCAGTGCGCCAGCGCGTCGCTGACCACCTCGCGGATGCGCAGCCGTTCGTTGAGGGCCGGAATCAGGATCGCCGCGTCGGCGGCGCTCAGCGGCGTGCGGCTCATGCGCGCAGCTCCACCTGCAGGCAGCGGCCGCCACCGGCATCGAGTACGCAGCCGCTGCCGCCCAGCGCCAGCGCGTCGAACAGCGGCAGCATCGGCGCCATCGCGTTGCCCGCGGCATGCCGCGCCAGCGCGCCATCGCCGACCGGCGCGGTGCCGTCGCGCAGTTGCACCTGCAGCTGCGGCTTGCCGTCGCGCGCGCCGGCGCTGAGCACCAGCGCGCCGCCGAGCAGGCCCTCGCTGCGCGCGATCCGGCCCAGCGCGCCCACCGAGCGGCTGTCGTAGCCGACCAGCAGTACCGCCTCCTCGCCTGCGGCCAATTGCGACAGCGCTTCCAGCAGGCCCTGCGCGAAACTGCCGCTGTGCGCGCTGATCGCGGTCGCCGCGGCGGTGGCGCCGGCGCCGATCGTCCAGTAGCCGGCGGCGGCGTTGTGCACCGAGTTGTGGAACTTGGTCGGCGACACCGACAGCGGTTCGCTGGCCAGGGTGGTGCACATGTAGTCGGTGATCGCCAGGTCGCCGTGGGTGGAGGTGAACACCGACGACAGCGTGGCCGGATCGCGGCCGGCGTCCTGGCAGGCGGCCAGCGCCGCGTCCAGCGACACCGCCACCGTGTCCGGCGCGCGGCGGCGCTCGTTGGGCGCCAGCAGTTGCGGCGAGGGCCGCGCCGGCGTCTCCAGCAGCGCGCCGTCGCCGCGCGCGAAGGCCTGCGCGACCGCCCACCCGGGCAGGCCGGGCGCCCAGAACCCGATGCCTTCGATCGTGGCGCTCAGCATGGGCGTGCTCATGCGCGGCCGAACAGCAGCGAGCAATTGTTGCCGCCGAAGCCGAAGGAGTTGTTCATCGCGTAGCGGACCTGTGCATGGGCGGTGGCGAAGCGGATCTGCGGGCCGCAGGCGGGGTCGGGCAGTTCGCTGTTGAGGGTGCCGGGCAACAGGCCGTCGCGCAGCGCCAGCAGTGCGAACACCGACTCGACGATGCCGGCGGCGCCGAGCGTGTGCCCGGTCCAGGCCTTGGTCGAACTGGCGTGCAGGGTCGGCGGGAACAATGCCGCCACCGCGGCGGCCTCGACGCTGTCGTTGGCCGGGGTCGCGGTGCCGTGCAGGTTGAGATACCCGACCTCGGCCGGGTCCACGCCGGCGCGCTGCAGCGCGCCGCGCATCGCCAGGCCGGCGCCCAGCCCCTGCGGATGCGGCGCGGACATGTGGTGGGCGTCGCTGGATTCGCCGTAGCCGCACAGCAGCGCCTGCGCCGGCGGCGCGTCGGCGGCATCGGCGCGTTCCAGCAGCGCGTAGCCGCCGGCCTCGCCCAGCGACAGCCCGACCCGGCGCACGTCGAACGGCCGGCACGGTTCCGGCGACACCACCTGCAGCGAGTTGAAGCCGAACAGCACGCTGCCGCACAGCGTGTCCACGCCGCCGACCAGCGCCGCATCGACCACGCCGGCGGCGATCAGCCGCGCCGCCTGGGCGAACACCTTGGCGCTGGACGAGCAGGCGGTGGCAACGGTGATGCACGGGCCGCGCAGGCCGGTGGCGGCACGCACGAAATCGCCGAGCGAATGCGGGGTGTGCACGATCGGCCGGTCCAGGTCGGCGGGCATGCGCGGGCCGTCCGCGTCGTGCTCGAGCCGGGTGTAGGCCTCCTCGCTGGCGCCGATGCTGGAGGTGGAGGTGCCCATCACCACCGCCACCCGTTCGGCGCCGTGGCGTTGCGCCGCGGCGGCCACGGCGGCGGCCATGCCGTCCTGTTGCAGGGCGAGCCAGGCCAGGCGGTTGTTGCGGCATTCCCACGCGGCCAGGGGCTCCGGCAGCGCGGCGGTTTCCAGCGCGTCCACCCGGCCGATCCAGCATTCCAGCGGCTGCGGACCGAAGTCGTTGCGGCGCAGGCCGCTGCGGCCCTCGCGCAGCGCCGCGGCCTGGGCCTGCAGTCCGCTGCCGAGCGCGTTGGTCGCGGTGTAGGCGCGGATGGCCACCGGGGCCATGCGGGGCGACGGGGACGCTTCGGTCACGCGGTATTCCATACAAGGACAATCACCGCAGTATATCGACGCATCCGGTCATGCCGTGAAACACCGGCGACGCGAACGTGAATAGCGCCCGCGCCCGGATCCGTTCAGCGCAGGGCCGGCGTGCGCTTTCGCCGCTGGCGCATTTCCTCCACAATCGCTTGCCTTTCCACGCCAGGCGCACGCCACGGGCATGCAAGCCTACGTCTACAAAAGCCAACGCAAGCCGGACACCTATCTGTATCTCGCCGCCCGCGACGACTTCGGCCGTCTGCCGCCGGCGCTGCTGGCGTCGCTGCAGCCGCTGGCGTTCGTGCTCGAGGTGGCGTTGACCGCCGAACGCACGCTGGCCCGCGCCGATCCGGCCGCGGTGCGCGCCAACCTCGCCGGCTGCGGCTTCCATCTGCAATTGCCGCCGTCCCTGCCCGGCACCACCGATCGACACGATGACTGACTCTTTCCTCCGCGCGCGTGCGCCGATGCTCGCCGCCGCCCTGGGCGCGGTGCTGGCGCTGGCCGCCGGAATCGGCCCGCTGGCCGCCGCCCTGGGTGCATGGCTGGCGCAACCGGCGTTCGCGCTGGCGCTGTCCTGGCACCGTGGCAGCCGGCCGCGTCCGCGCGCCGCGCGCGAGCTGGTCGGCGCGGCGGCGCCGCTGCTGGTGCTGTGGGCCGGCGGCATGGCGCTGGTCGCGGTGCTGGTGGCCTGGCCGCTGGCGGCGCTGCACGACAGCGGCAGCCTGGCCGCCGCACTGGCGCTGAGCGTGGCCGCCAGTGCCGCGCTGCTCGGGCTGTGGCGGACCTGGCCGCTGTGGCACGGCAGCGATGCCGAGGGCGGCCCGCTGGGCGCGCGCTGGCATGCGCTGGCGCAGCAGGACGTGCAGGCCTGGCGCGGGCTGGCGGTGGCCGCGCTGGTGCTGGTGCTGGCCGGGCTCGGCGTGGTGATGGCCTGGCCGGGGCTGCTCGCCGAGGCCGCGCGCTGGCCGCTGGCGCTGGCCTATGCGCTGCTGTCGCCGCTGCTGCACGCCGGCCTGCAACGGGTGGCGCCGCCGCAGACGCTGACCCCGCCGGTGTCCTCCGCCGACCTGTTCGCCGAACTCAGCGCCACCGCCGCGCCGCGCGCGGACGAGCCGCCGCCGGCGCAGGACGAACTGCATGCGGCGCTGTACGACGCCGCCCGCGGTGGCCGCGTCGATCGCGCGCTGCAACTGCTGCAGGCCGGCGCCGATCCGCATGCGCTGCCCGCCGCCGAGTGGCGCGACCAGCGCAGCCTGCCGGTGCTGGCGGCGGTGCTGCCGGACCTGCGCCTGCTGCGCGAACTGATCGTGCGCGGGGTCGACGTCAATCGCCCGCACCTGGGCATGACCCCGCTGCTGGCCGCCACCCGCGACAGCTGGCATGGCCGCCCGGAGGCGGTGATGACCCTGCTCGCCAACGGCGCCGACCCGCGCGCCAGCGACGGCGACGGCAACACCCCGCTGCATCACGCCGCACGCAGCTCCGACCCGGGCGTGGCTGCGCTGCTGCGCGACGCCGCCGCCGAACTGGACGCGGCCAATCGCGACGGCCTGACCCCGCTGGCCGTGGCCTGCCAGGTCGGCAACTGGCGCATGGCCAAGTTCCTGCTCGAACGCGGCGCCAAGCCGGAGCCGGCCGAGGCCAGCCCGGTGCTGCTGGCCGCGGCCGGCACCGAGGAAGACGATCCGGCCGGCGTGCAATTGCTGCTCAAGCACAAGGCGCGGGTCGACGCGCGCGATCGCCAGCGCCGCAGCGCGCTGCACGAGGCGGCGCAGGCCGGCCACGTGGAGATCGTGCAGGCCCTGCTCGGCGCCGGCGCCAACCTGGAAGCGCGCGACGCGCTGGGCCGCACGCCGTGGCTGGAAGCCGCCCGCCACGGCCGCGTGGCGGTGCTGGAACGGCTGCTGCCGCACAAGCCGGACCTGGTTGCGGTCGATGCCGATGGCCGCAACGCGATCCTGCTGGCCTGCACCGCCGACCATGTCGCCCCCGGGCTGATCCGGCGCCTGCTGGAACTGGGCGTGGCGCCGGCGCAGCCGGACCAGAGCGGCCGCCGCGCCGTCGACCTCGCCGCCGAGGCCGGGCGCTGGGCGATCGTGTCCGCGCTGGACCCGGACTATCCGCTGCCGGCCGCGGTCAGCGACGGTCAGGGCGAGACCGGCCCGGCCGGACTGCCCGACCGGCCGCCGCTGGAACTGCTGCGCGAAGGCCTGCAACTGGGCCAGCCGCGCGACGGCCTGGCCGCGCTGGCGCGGCTGTGCGCGGCCGAGGAACTGGGCGCGCTGCTGCACGAGCCGCCGCTGGCGTTGAACGCGCAGGCGGTGGACTGGCTGCTGGCGCATGGCGCGGAGCCGGAGGTGCTCGATGCCTGCGGCGACACCCCGATGTTCGCGCTGCTCTCGCGCGGCGTGGAGGCGGTGCCCAGCCTGCAGGCGATGCTGCGCCACGGCGTGTCGCCGGCCGGCCGCGGCGGCCTGACCCGGCTGCTCGCCGCCTGCGCCCAGCACGATCACGCCTCGCGCGCGCTGGAACAGTTCGCCCTGGAACTGCTGGAGCGCGGCGCCGATCCGTTCGCGTCGTCGCCGGCTGGCGATCCGCCGCTGTCGCTGGCGGTGCGGCTGGGCTGGCTGCGGTTGCAGTTGCAGTTGCTCGAGCGCGGCGCCGACCGCGAAGCGCGCGACAGCCACGGCATGACCGCGCTGCACCTGGCCGCCGCGCTGGGCCGCGAGGCCTCCCTGAAACTGCTGATCCAGCAGGGCGCCTCGCCGGACGCGCGCGCCGCCGACGGCCAGACCCCACTCGGCGTGGCCCTGGCCAGCGGCCGCCGCGACCTGGCCGACTGGCTGGACTGGCGCACCTGGCCGCTGCCGCGGCGCCCGCTGCGCGAGGCCGACGTGCCGGCCGCGGCGATGGTCGGCGACGCCGAGGCGATCCGCCGCCTGATCGACCTCGGCCTGCCGGTGGATGCGGTGGACGCGCAGGGCTGCACCGCGTTGCTGCGCGCCGCCGGCGGCGGCCATGCCGAGGCGGTGAAACTGTTGCTCTCGCGCGGCGCCGATCTGCAGCACGCCGCGGCCAGCGGCGCCACGCCGCTGTCGGCGGCGGTGAGCATGCGCCAGACCGAGATCGTCGCGGCCTTGCTGCAGGCCGGGGCGCAGATCGAACACCGCCTGCCGGGCGGGGTCACCGTGCTGATGCTGGCCTGCGCACTGGGTCTGCCGGACATCGCCGCGCGGCTGCTGGCCGCCGGTGCCGACGTGCATGCCGGCGATGCCCAGCAACTGGCGCCGCTGCATTGCGCCGCGCTGTACGGCTTCACCGCGCGCGACAAGTCGCGCCTGCTGGCCCTGCTGGACACGCTGCTGCTGGCCGGCGCCGAGGCCGACCGCGGTTCCGCCGGCGGGGTCACGCCGTTGCTGTTGCTGCTGGGCGCGCGCGCCGAACCGGGCACGGCCTGCGAGGAGCCGGTGGTGCTGGCCGGCGTCGAGCGCCTGCTCGACGAGGAGGTCAGCCTGGAGGTGCAGGATCCGCGTGGCTTCGGCCCGCTGCACCTGGCCGCGCTGCACGGCCTGCCGCTGCTGGTGCAGCGCCTGCTGCGCGCCGGCGCCGATCCGGAACTGCGCGATACCTTGAACCGCACCCCGCGCGAGATCGCGGTGATGCGCGGCTTCGTCGACGTCGCCGGGCAGTTCCAGCCGGCGCTGCCGGGGGTGTCGTCGATGGCGCGGTTCCTGCGCGAAAGCCGCTAGCGATCTTCCTTCTCCCACCGGGAGAAGGTGGCCGTAGGGCCGGATGAGGGTAGGGCGCAGCCCCGCCTCGCCCAGTGCGCCACGCCTCGTGCCGCACCCTCACCCCAACCCCTCTCCCGGTGGGAGAGGGGCTTGCGGCATCGCGCGGCATCGCGGTACGCCGCAGCGCCCAAGAAAATGCCCGCCGGAGGGCGGGCGAATTTCGTCATGGCGGGCACGTCGCTGCTTTCGGATGCGCGGCGGGAGGGTCTCCTCCCGCGCACGCCGCGCGGCGGCGAACGGCGCCGCCGCGCGATAGGGCCTTACTGCCGGCCGACCACGGTCAGGCCGCTGTAGCTGCCGCTCAGGCGCACGTAGTATGTCGTGGCGCTGGACGGGGTGAGGCGGACCGTCTGGGTGGTGGTGCCGGGGCGGGTGGAGCGGGCGTCGGCGCTGCTGCTGGTCGGCACCTTGCCGGCCGACACGTACATCGCCACGTTGCCGGTGCCGCCGAAGGTCATGAAGCTGACCGTGCTCCCGGCCGCGGCCTGGAAGCTGTACAGCGCGTCGCCGCCCTGGCTGCTGAGGCCGCGCATCTCGACCTTGTTGGTCATCGTCTTGGTCGGCGGCACGCAGCTGCTGTCCGACGGATCGCACGGCGGGTTGGTGACCATCTGCAGCAGCATGTCCACGTCCAGGATGCCGGCGCCGATCGGCGTGGTGCTGGCGATCGCCACCGGGAACGGCCGCGCACTGGCGCGCAGCAGCTCGCGCATGCCGGTCCAGGTGAACGGGGTCTTGGCGATGCTCTGCGCCATCGCCACCGCCGCGGCCACGTGCGGGGAGGCCATCGAGGTGCCGGCCATGCCGCCGATCTGCCAGTCGCCGGTCGGGCTCTGCGTGCCGCCGTTGATCACCTGGAAGATGTAGCCGCCGGGGTTGCCGTCGACGTCGCCGCCGCCGCCCGGCGCGGCGAGGTCCACGCGGGTGCCGTAGTTGGAGTAGCTGGCGCGGCCGCCGTTGATGCGCGAGGCGCCGACGCTGATGACGCCCCTGCACGAGGACATGGTGTAGGTGCCGGCATCGGCGTTGGAGTTGCCGGCGGCGACGACGATGATGGTGCCCTTGGCGTTGATCTTGTCGATCGCGTCCTGGTAGAGCTGCGGGCAGCTGTCCGGGGCGCTGCTGCCCAGGCTCATGTTGATCACCTCGGCCGGGTTCGGGTTGGTCGGCAGGCCGTCCACCGGCAGGCCGGCGGCCCACAGCATGCCGTCGGCGATGTCGCTGCCGAAGCCGCCGCAGGAGCCGAGCACGCGCACCGGCAGGATCTTGGCGTCGTAGGCCAGGCCGGCGGTGGCCAGGTTGTTGTTGGTGACCTGGGCGATCGTGCCGGAGACGTGGCTGCCGTGCCAGGAGCTGTTTTCCGGCGCATTGCCGCTGGCGCCCAGCGGGACGCAGTAGTCGGCCTCCACCCAGTCGCCCAGGTCGTCGCCGCCGGGCACGCGGCCATCGGTGGCGCGGCGCGAGACGCGGTGGTCGGTGATCATGTCGTAGCCCGGCAGCACGTTGGCGGCCAGGTCGGGGTTGTTCTTGACCACGCCGGTGTCGACCACCGCCACCACCACGCCCTTGCCGGTGGAGCGGGTCCAGCCCTGCTCGGCGTTGACCCCGCCGACCGCGTTGTTGAAGTTCCACTGCAGCTTGGCGTAGGCCGGATCGTTGGGGGTGGTGGAGGCGGCGGCCGCGGCGACGGCCGGCCCGCGCACGCTGGCCTCGTCCAGGCGCTGGTACAGGCGGTCGACCTGTACCGACACCACCGACGGGTCGGCCTTCAGTTCGTTGATGAAGGCGGTGCGCTCGCTGTCGCTGAGGTGGCGCGAGGTCTGCACCACGTGCCAGCCCGGCACCGCCATGTCGCGCAGCACCTTGGCGCTGACCGCGCTGCGCAGGGTCAGGCCATTGCTGCCGATCTGGGCGCGCTGCATGCCGCTGCGCGCCACCGCGCTGCTCAGGGTGGTGGCGAGCATGCTGCGTGCCTGGGTGCCGCCATCGCGGGTCTTGACGATGAAGCGCTGGCCCAGGTCGTTGGCGCTGGCCGATTGCGGCACCGGGCCCTGCACGCCGCCCAGGGGGATGGTGGGAGTGGCCGCCTGCGCGCCACCGGCGAACAGGACGGCGGCGAGGGCGGCGGCGAGGGTGTTGGAAGACATCATCTGCGGATCCTGGAAGAGAGAGGAAAGAAGGAGAAACCCGCGGCGCTCGCGGCGCCGCGGTACGTCACAGATCGATACCCACGCCGATGCCGGCCGAGGACTCGCCGTTGCTGAAGGCGCCCCCCAGGCTGAACGAGGCGCGCTCGCCGAGCTTGCGGGCGTAGCCGATCGACAGCGCCTGCTGCCCGCCCTGGAAGCCGGCACCGACCGATACGCGCCCGCGCGGGCTCTGCGTGCCGGCGGCGTTGACCGCCATGTTGAGCATCGCCGCGCTCATCGCGCCGAGCTTGTCCATGCGCCGGTCCATGCCGTCCAGGCGATGCTCGGTGTCGGTGCGCAACTGGTTGAAGCTGTCGTCCAGCGCGGTGATGCGGGTGTTGGTGTAGGCGTTGGCGCTGCTCAGGGTGGCGTTGTTGCCGGCGCGCATCTGCGCCACGTTGACCGCGTCGGTGTCGGCGCTGCCGGCGGCGACGTTGGCGACCTGGCGCTCGTTGCCGGCGCTGCCCACCGAGACCGTGTTGGCGCGGTTGGCGACCGAGCCCTGGCCCAGCGCCACCGCGTTGGCGGCGCTGGCGGAGGCGCCCTGGCCGAGCGCGGTGGCCGAGGCGGCCGACGCATTGGCGCTCTCGCCGAGCGCGACCGCATTGGTCGCCACCGCGGCGACGCGGGCGTTGGCGCCGACCGCGGTGCTGCCGTCGGCATTGACCGTGGCGTTGCCGCCGATGGCGGTGTCGTTGGGGCCATAGGCCAGCGCCTGCGCGCCCATCGCCAGGCCGTTGTTGCCGTTGGCGGTGGCCCCGGAACCCACGGCCACGGCATTGGTGCCGGCGCCGGTGCTGGGCGCGCTCGCCGCACCGTCGCCGCCGCCGACGCTGATGCCGCCGGAACCGCCGATGGTGTTCAGGCGGTTGCCGAAGCCGGTCAGGGCGGTGTCGAGCGCGCCCATCGCCGAGCCCAGGTCGGTGTAGTGGCTGCCCTGCACCAGGTAATTGCCGCCGATCAGGGTGCCGTTGGCGTCGACCACGCTGCCGGCGCCGAACGCGGCGGCGACGTTGCGCAGCTGCGCCAGGTTGACCGCGTCGGTGTCCATGGTGCCGGCGGCCAGGTTGGTGAGCTGGCGCTCGGCGCCCGCCGCGCCGATGGACACGGTGTTGTCGCGTTCGGCGACCGAGCCGGCGCCCAGCGCCACGCTGTTGTTGGTGATGGTCGTTTGGCCGTTGACGAACTGCGAGTTGCCGACGCGGGCGCCGGGGCCGATCGCGATCGAATGGTCACCGAACACGTCCGCGCCGGTGCCCACCGCGATGCTGTCGTAGAACAGCACCGGGGTCTCGCGGAAGAACTCGCCGTTCCACACCATGCCCCCGCCCAGGGCCAGGCTGCGGGTGCCGCCGGCCCAGGAACCGTTGCCGAGCGCGGTGGCGCCGACGCCGCCGGCGAACGCCGCCGGGCCGACCGCGGTGCCGTCGTCGCTCTGCGCGAACGCGCTGGGGCCCATGGCCACGCTGTGGGTGCCCCAGGCGCGTGCGCCATTGCCGAAGGCGGTGGCCCATTCGGCGGTGGCCTGGCTCTGCGCGCCCACTGCCACGGCGGCGTACTGGTTGGCCAGCGAGCTGGAGCCCACGGCCACGGTGCGGTTCGCACTGGCCTCGGCCAGCGCGCCGACCGCGGTGGAACTGTAGGCGGTGGCCAGCGCGCCGCCGCCCAGCGCGGTGGACAGCGGACCGGTGGCTTGGGTGGCCTGCAACTGCATCCCTTCCGCGCTCAAGCCGTCTTCGCCTATGTCGACGATGCCGCCGACGGCGACGCTGGAACGGTCGCTGGCGATCGCGCCGGCGCCGGCGGCCACGTTGAACTTGCCGCTGGCCTGGGCGCCGGCGCCCAGCGCGGTGGCGGCCATGCCGGTGGCGGAGGTCTGCTGCAGGATCTTCACGCCGCCGGACAGGTACGAGTAGTCCACGTCGAGCATGCCGCCGACGGCGGTGGTGGAGATCTCGGTGGCCAGGCTGTTGTGGCCCACCGCCAGCGCGTGGTCGGCATAGCCGACCGCACCGCCACCCAGCGCCATGGCGCCGGTGCCGACCGCCGAGGCGGCCTCGCCGGCGGCCAGCGCTTCGTCGCCTTCGGCGTCGGCGCCGGCATTGCTGTTGGCGCTGCCGGTGGCCTTGAAGTAGACGCTGGGGTCGTAGGTGGTCGCGGCCGGGGTCGCGTTGGCGTTGGCGTTGGCGTCGGTGCCGGTGCCGGTGCCGGTGCCGGTGGTGGCGGGCTGGGCGGGCTGGGCGGGCGCGGTGGTCGTCGCGGTGGTGGCGGTCGTAGCGGAGGGGGTCTGTGCCATGGCCGTCGATGCCAGGCACAGCGCGCAGGCCAGGGCCAGGGTGCTGTAGGCGCGGGGAATCGGATGACGGGCGGCGGTGCCAAGGGGGGAAGTACAATCGTTCATGGCGATCTCGGGCTGGGAAACGGCAGGCAGAAGGCGACGTCGGCGGCGCGTGTGCGCCTCCGTATCGGTCAGGAGTGGTCTGGATGTCGCGCCGTCGTCCCCGGGCGCGTTCCGTCATGTGAACTTAGGCCCGCCGTCACCGGCTTGTCACCCGCAAGTTCTCGCATGATCATCACAGGATTCTCACTGAACGGGCTGGGCACGGCGGCATGAAGGCGTTCTGGAACTGGCTGGGCCGCGCGCCGCTGCTGGACGAGGTGGACCGGCGCAACGCGCGGGTGATCCAGTTGCTGCTGCTGTTCCTGGCGGTGACCATTCCCGCCACGCTGGCGATCGCGCTGGTGCTGGCCTGGCCGCAGTTGCGCGGGCAGCCGCTGCAGCCCGGCCTGATCATCTCGTTGACCATGAGCCTGCTGATCGGGGTATGTGCGGCGATCGGCTTCGTGCGCGTGCGCCATGGCGCCCTGCGCGGCGGCGTGCGGCTGCTGCTCGGGGCGATGCTCGGCTCGTTGCTGGTCAACGCCGCCATCCACGGCTTCCAGCGGCAATTGCCGGACCAGTTGGCGCAGTTGCTGGCGCTGATCCTGGCCGGACTGGTGCTTGGGCGCCGCGCGCTGTGGGTGACCTTCGCCGTCTTGCTGCTGATGCTCGGTGTCGGCGTTGGCCGCGATGCGCTGGAAGAACTGGCCGGCGCCCCGGCGCAGGCGCTCTTCAACGTGCTGCCGGTGTTGTTCAGTTACTTGCTGGTGGCGCTGCTGCTGGACCGCACCACCGAGGCGCTGCGCGAAAGCCTGCGCGAGTCCAATGCGCGCGGCCAGCGCCTGCAGCAGGAAATGCAGGAGCGCGAACGCGCACAGGCCCAACTGATCCACGCGCAGAAGCGCGAGATCACCGAGCGCATGGCCAGCGGCCTGGCCCACGACTTCAACAACATCCTGGCGGTGATGTCCGGCTTCGCCGCCACGCGCCACGAAGACGACCTGGTCAGCGACGCGCAACGCATCGCGCAACTGGAAGACAGCCTGGCGGCGGTGGAGGCATCGGCCGAACGCGGCATGACCATCGTGCGCCGGCTGCTGCGCTTCAGCCGTCGCGATGCCGAGCATGTCGAACGCTTCGACGCCGCGGCCGCGGTGGAGGCCTTGCAGCCGATGCTGCGGCAGTTGCTGGAAGCGCGGATCGTGCTGCGCTGTTCGCTACCGGCGGCGCCGGCACCGATCCGCTTCGAGCGCAGCCAGTTCGACCTGATGCTGCTGAACCTGGCGTCCAACAGCCGCGACGCGATCGCCGACCGCGGCCATTTCGACATCGCCGTCTCCAGCGAGGACGACGGCACCGTCATCGAGGTCGCCGACGACGGCCACGGCATGCCGGCGGAGGTGGCCGCGCAGGTGTTCGAGCCGTTCTACAGCACCAAGCCCGCCGACAGCGGCACCGGCCTGGGCCTGGCGGTGGTGCGCGACCTGGTGGTGCGCGCCGGTGGCCGGATCCAGGTGCACAGCACGGTGGGCGTGGGCACGCGCTTCCGCATCGTGTTGCCGCATGCCGATGCGGTGCCGGCCGCGGTGCCGGCGTAGGCCTGGCCTGCCGCGGCGGCCCGCGCCACGCGGCGCGCGCTGGCGCGGGGCGGATCAGCCGGCAGGATCGAGGATGTAGCCCTTGCCGTGCACCGCGGCCAGCGGCAGCGGTTCGCCGCAGCGGCGCTGCACCTTGCTGCGCAGGCGGTGCACCATCGAATCCAGGCGGTGCGCGTCGAAGTCGTAGACGCGGTCGGTGAGGGCGGCGATCAACGCCTCGCGCGCCACCAGCAGGCCCGGTTGCTCGAGCAGGCGCAGGCACAGGCGGCGTTCGCTGCCGGTCAGCGCGGCGGCGGCGCCGGACGGCGACAGCAGGCACCAGCCGTCTTCGCTCATCTGCCAGCGCCCGCGCGCCGGCGCCGCCGGCGGACGCCCGCTCACGCGCCGCGCCAGGCTGTGCAGGGTCGCGGCCAGCAGGTCGATTTCCACCGGCTTGGACAGGTAGGCATCGGCGCCGCCGGTCAGGCCGCGGATGCGGTCTTCGGTCTGGCCCAGGCTGGTCAGCATGACGATGCCGAGGTCCGGGTACTGCTGCCGCAGCGCGCCGGCCAGGGTGAAGCCATCGGTATCGGGCAGGCCGACATCCAGCACCACGATCTCGGCGCCCTCGCGCTGTACCCGCTGCTGCAGTTCGGCGCCGGTGCCGCAGCCGTCGGCGGCGAAACCGAAGCGACGCAGGCCCGGTACCAGGATGCGATCGCGCAGTATCGGATCGTCCTCCAGGACCAGAGTGCGCAGGGCGGCGGCAGCGGGATCGGAAGTCATGCGCAGCCGCAGTGTAGCCGTAGCCGCGCGCTTGCGCGCGCCTGAACGGCGTGCCGCGGCGATTACGCGACGCAAACACCGGCGCTGGCAGACTCGCCGCTCCTCCGTCCCGGCGCCGACGATGGCCTCGCGAATCGAAGACTACGCCATGCTCGGCAACTGCCGCAGCGCGGCCCTGGTGGACCGTTGCGGCTCGATCGATTGGCTGTGTCTGCCACGCTTCGATTCCGATGCCCTGTTCGCCGCCCTGCTCGGCGAGCCCGACCACGGCCGCTGGGCGATCGCGCCGCAGGGCGCCTTCACCAGCACTCGCGCCTACCGCAACGGCAGCCTGGTGCTGGAGACGCGCTTCGAGACCGAGACCGGGACGGTGGCGCTGCTGGATTTCATGGTCGCCAGCCATGACGAGGTGCTGCACAACCACGTGGTGCGGATCGTGCGTGGCCTGGACGGCAAGGTGCCGCTGCGCATGCAACTGCAGTTGCGCTTCAACTACGGCCGCACCATCCCCTGGGTATCGCAGATCGACGGCGGCCTGCAGGCGGTGGCCGGGCCGGACCAGATCGCGTTGCGCAGCCCGCAGGCCATGCACGGCCACGGTTTCGCCACCGAGGCCGAGTTCGTGTTGGAGGCCGGCGAGAGCACCTGGTTCGTGCTCAGCCACGGCGCCTCGCACCTGGAACTGCCGCCGCTGCTGGCGCCGGAACAGGCGCTGGCGCAGACCGAGGCGTTCTGGCACGGCTGGTCGCACCGCTGCCTGCATGCCGGCCCGTGGACCGAGGCGGTGCGGCGTTCGCTGGTGGTGCTGAAGGGCCTGAGCTATCTGCCCACCGGCGCGATCGTCGCCGCGCCGACCACCTCGCTGCCCGAGCGCCTGGGCGGCGAGCGCAACTGGGACTACCGCTTCTGCTGGCTGCGCGATGCGGTGTTCACCCTGACCGCATTGCGCTCGGCCGGCTATTTCGACGAGGCCGCCGCGTTCCATGGCTGGCTGCAGCGCACGGTGGCCGGGTCGCCGGACCAGTTGCAGGCGCTGTACGGCATCGGCGGCGAACGGCGCATGTCCGAATGGCAGGTGGACTGGCTGCCCGGCTACGAAGGCGCCTCGCCGGTGCGCGTGGGCAATGCCGCGGTCGGCCAGTTCCAGCTCGACGTCTATGGCGAGGTGATCGCCGCGTTCCACCGCGGCCACCACGAGGGCATGGCCTCGGCGGTGCATGGCCGCTCGCTGGCGCGGCAACTGCTCGAGGAGCTGGAGCAGCGCTGGCGCGAACCGGACGAGGGCATCTGGGAAATTCGCGACAAGCGCCAGCACTTCGTGCATTCCAAGGTGATGGCGTGGCTGGCGTTCGACTGCGGCGCGCGCGACGGCGTCACCGACGCCGACGCCGCGCAACGCGCGCACTGGCGCGCGCTGGCCGACGAGATCCATGCGCAGGTGCTGGCGCAGGGCGTGCACCGCGACGGCTACTTCGTGCAGAGCTACGGCAGCGAGCGGCTGGATGCGGCGACCCTGCTGATCCCGCTGGTCGGCTTCCTGCCGCCGGACGATCCGCGCGTGGCCGCCACCGCCGATGCCATCGCCGAACACCTGAGCATCGATGGCCTGGTCGAGCGCTACCGCGCCGACGACGCCAGCGGCGACGGCCTGCCGGCCGGCGAGGGCACCTTCATCGCCTGCAGCTTCTGGCTGGTGGAGAACTACACGCTGCTCGGCCGCCGCGAACAGGCGCGCACCCTGTTCGAGCGTCTGCTCGGGCTGTGCAACGACGTCGGCCTGCTGGCCGAGGAGTACGACCCGCGCAGCGGCCGCATGCTCGGCAATTTCCCGCAGGGCTATTCGCACGTGGCGCTGGTCCACGCGGCGCTGCGCCTGCATGGCTTGATCGGCGAACAGGACACCCATCCATGAGCGATGCTTCCCAGACCACTCCTCCCTGCCTGATCGTGGTGTTCGGCGCCCGCGGCGACCTGACCCGGCGCCTGGTGCTGCCGGCGCTGTACAACCTGCGCCACAGCGGTGCGCTGCCCGAGGAATTCGCGGTGATCGGCGTGGACCACGGCGCGGTCAGCGAAGTGGCGTGGCGGCGCATGCTCGGCGATGCGATGCGCGGGCTGATGGCCGACCGCGACGCGGAGTTCAAGGCTGATGGCCTGGACGAGGAGGTGTGGGGCTGGCTGCGTTCGCGCCTGCACTACCTGCGCGGCGACTTCAACGATGCCGGCACCTATCGCAGCCTGGGCGCGCTGCTGGAGAAGATCGGCGCGCAGTACCGCACCGGCGGCAACGTGCTGTTCTACCTGGCCACCGCGGCGCGTTTCTTTGCCCCGGTGATCGAGCAGCTGGGCGCGGCCGGCCTGGTCAAGCAGAGCGCCAACGGCGGCTGGCGCCGGGTGATCGTGGAGAAGCCGTTCGGCCACGACCTGCAGAGCGCGCGCGAGCTCAACGCCATCGTCGGCCGCGTGCTCGACGAGGACCAGGTGTTCCGCATCGACCATTTCCTCGGCAAGGAAACGGTGCAGAACATCCTCGCCTTCCGCTTCGCCAACGGCCTGTTCGAGCCGGTGTGGAACCGCGACCGCATCGACCACGTGCAGATCACCGCGGCCGAGACCATCGGCGTGGAAGGCCGCGGCGGTTTCTACGACCCCACCGGCTGCCTGCGCGACATGGTGCCCAACCACCTGTTCCAGTTGCTGGCGATGATCGCCATGGAACCGCCGGCCGCGTTCACCCCGGCGGCGATGCTGCGCCGGCGCGCCGAGGTGATCGAGGCGGTGCGGCCGCTGAGTCCGGCCGACGTGGTCCGTGGCCAGTACGCGGCGGGCGCGATCGGCCGCAACGCGGTGCCGGGCTACCGCGAGGAAGACACGGTGCCGCCGGATTCCAACACCGAGACCTATGTGGCGATGAAGCTGCAGGTCGACACCTGGCGCTGGGCCGGCGTGCCGTTCTACCTGCGCACCGGCAAGCGCCTGCGCGAGCGCACCACCGAGATCGCGATCCGCTTCAAGCCGGCGCCGCTGGCGCCGCTGCGCAGCGCCGAGATCGGCGGCTACGGCCCGGACTGGCTGGTGCTGCACATCCAGCCCGACGAGGGCATCTCGCTGCAGTTCGACGTCAAGCGCCCGGGCGCGCGGGTCAGCCTGGCGCCGGTGCGCATGGACTTCCGCTACCGCGACTGGTTCCCCAAGGAATACACGGTGGGCTACGAACGCCTGCTGCAGGACTGCATGCACGGCGAGGCCGGCTTGTTCCAGGACGCGACCATGGTCGAGGCGGCCTGGACCATCGTGCAGCCGATCCTCGACGCCTGGCAGACCTCGGCCGACGAGACCCCGCAGTACCCGGCCGGCAGTGCCGGCCCGGCCGCGGCCGATGCGCTGCTGGCGCTCAACGGCGGCCACACCTGGCGCACCCTGACCGCCGGGCGCCGTCCGCCGCCGCGGCGCCCGCCGGAAGCCACCGCCACCACCGAGACCCGGCCGGTGACGCCGGCGCCGAAGCGTGGCGGGGCCAAGGCGGGCGATGCCTCGGCTTCGGCGAAGCCAGGCAAGTCGACAAAGCGCAAGACTGCCCCGGCGCCGGCGAAGACGCCGGCGGCGAAGAAGGTCGCCAAGAAGGCCGCGAAGAAAGTCGCGAAGAAAACCGTCAAGCGTGCGGCCAGCGGCACCGCGAAGCGTCCCGCGCGCAAACGCTGAGCGCTGCCCCGGGCGCTGGCGTGAGCGCGCCAGTGCTCGGGGAGATGCCTCCATGAAAAGGCGGGCGGATGCATGGCGGCTGGATCCAGCAGTCGGGGCTGAAGCCCCTCCCACAATGGACAGCGAGTGCGCCCGCCATCAGCCTTCGTGTCGGCATGCCAGTGCCCACTTCCGTCGTCCCTATCATCGCCGCCCAGCGGCTGCGTCACCGCGGCGGAAGCCGTCGAATTCCCTCGTAGGAGCGGCTTCAGCCGCGACGGGCATTCCCGGTGATGCCTGTCGCGGCTGAAGCCGCTCCTACAATCGCGGAGATACATCGTGCCGAGCCGCGGCAATGACGCGTTGTTAGAGGTGCCCTTCACGTGCACCACGCTGTAGTCGGTGCGCTGCTGGGCGATTAGTCAGTATCCAATCGCGCTCCGTCGAACGCGACGATGACATGCCCGACGTGACCCACCGCGATCGGCAGCGACGAGCGCACAGCGCGCAGCGCACGCCTGCGACGCCGTTGGCCGTGCGGCCCCGGCCGCAGCATCCAAGCCACCCGCCTCAACCGCGCGGCTGCCCCGCGCCCGCCGTCTCCGCCGGCCCCGCCGTGGGATCGTTGACGTCGGCCTCGAACAGCTTGGTCAGGTCGGCGCGCGCCGCACGCGCGGTCTGCACCACCGCTGCATCGTCGTCGTAGACCAGGTGCTGGGCGCGCAGCAGTTGCGTGTCGTGCTCGCGGAAACGGGCGATGCGGTCGCGCGCGGTCGCCGCATCCAGGCCGAGGCCGAGCAGCACCTGCTCGCTCAGCTCCAGGCTGGAGGCGAACACCTCGCGGAACGGTTCGGCGCCCAGATCCATCAGCCGCCAGGCGTGCTGGCGGTTGCGCGCGCGCGCCAGCACCTTGGCGGTGGGGTAGAGCCGGCGGATCAGCCGGGTGGTCTTGATGTTGGTCTCCGGGTCGTCCATCGCCACCACGAAGATGCGGATGCCGTCGCTGCCGGCCGCGCGCAGCAGGTCCGGACGGCTGGGGTCGCCGTAGTAGAGCTGGTTGCCGAAGCGACGCAGGTCCTCCACCGTGTCCGGATTGTGTTCCAGCGCCACGAACGGGATGCGCTGCGCCGTCAGCAGGCGCGCGACGATCTGGCCGAAGCGGCCCATGCCGGCGATCAGGACCTGCGCGCGCTGCGTGTCCACCGTGTCGTACTGCGCCGCCGGCGGTGGCGGCTGCTTGCCCTTGCCGGCCTCGCTGGCGCCGAGCAGGCGCTGCATGCCGATCAGCAGCAGCGGCGTCAGCGCCATGGATACGCCGACCACCGCGACCAGCCGGTCGTGGGTGGCGTCGTCGAGCAGGCGCACGCGCTGCGCCTCGGTGAACACCACGAAGGCGAACTCGCCGCCCAGCCACAGCAGGCTGCCCAGCAGCAGCGCGCTGCGCCAGGGCAGGCGCAGCACGCGGCCGATGCCGGCCAGCAGCGCGAACTTGACCAGCAGCAGCGTGGCCACGGCGCCGGCGATCAGCCACGGCTCGGCGACGATGCGGTCCAGGTCGATGCCCATGCCCACGGCGATGAAGAACACGCCCAGCAGCAGGCCCTGGAACGGCTCGATCTGCGCCTCCAGTTCGTGGCGGAACTCCGAATCAGCCAGCAGCACACCGGCCAGGAACGCGCCCAGGCTGGGGCTGAGCCCGGCCTTCTGCAGGAACCAGGCGTTGCCCAGCACCACCAGCAGCGCGCTGGCGGTGAACACCTCGGGCATGCGCGTGCGCGCCACGGTGCGGAACAGGTGGCGCAGCACGAAGCGCCCGCACAGCACCACCAGCGCCAGCGCGCCCAGCGCCTGGCCCACTTCCGTCCAGGTCAGGGTGTCGTTCTTGGCGCCGCCGAGCAGCGGCACCGCGGCCAGCAGCGGGATCGCGATCAGGTCCTGGAACAGCAGGATGGCGAAGCCGAGCCGGCCGTAGTCGCTGTTGAGCGCCTTGCGCTCGGCCAGCAGTTGCAGGCCCACCGCGGTGGAGGACAGCGCCAGCGCCAGGCCGATCACCAGCGCGCTCTTCCAGTTCAGGCCCATGCACAGCGCCAGCGCGCCCAGCGGCAGCGCGGTCAGCGCGACCTGGGCGCTGCCGGCGCCGAACACCGCATGCCGCATCACTTTCAAGCGCGCCGGCGACAGTTCCAGGCCGATCAGGAACAGCAGCATCACCACGCCGATCTCGGCGGCGTTGAGGATCCGCTCGGTGTCCTGCACGAAGCCCAGCCCGTCCGGCCCCAGCACCACGCCCGCGGCCAGGTAGGCCAGCACCGCGCCCAAGCCCAGGCGCTTGAACACCGGCACCGCGATCACCGCGGCCAGCAGCAGAACCAGCGCCAGTTCCAGGCCGCCGCTATGCACGAGTCGTCTCCATCGCCGCATTATGCGGCCGCCAATGCGACCGGGTGCTGACCCGGGGCGTGTGGGTGGTGTTCGCTGGCTTTGCGAACCCGAGAGGTTGGGGACGGACCGGGGGGCGGTGCTGGCCTTGCGGTCGGGGAGGGGACGGCAGCCCGATCAGGGCGCTGTCCTTGTGGGCCTGTGGCTTGGTCGCGTCGCGCCTGAAGCGCGCCTCGAGCGAGCACAAACGCACACCCGTAGGAGCGGCTTCAGCCGCGACCGTGCCTTACCGGTAACGCCTCGTCGCGGCTGAAGCCGCTCCTACCAGACAGCGCGATGCGTCGCAGAAAAGGGGATTCGAGGTGTCCTGAAGCGCCTCCTCAAGGAGGTCTGCCGGCGATGCCGCTCCTGACCCAGCAGCACACGTGAGCGATGAGCACCGGGCGGCCGACTGGAGTCCTTGTGGGAGGGGCTTCAGCCCCGACGCGCGGAGGCCGGAATCTCGCCAGCGCAGCTGTCGCCGGATGCGCGGCATCGCCGTCAACGCCGCAGCGCGCGACCCGGATCATCCCCGCGCAGCGGCCAGCCGTGTACCGTTAGCGCATTCGCTCGCCTCCGCCGCCGCCATGAGCACCTATCACCTGCAGTCCGTGTTCCGCCCCGCTTCGGTCGCCATCGTCGGCGGCAGCCCGCGCGAGCGTTCGGCCGGGCGGGCGGTGGTGCGCAGCCTGCGCGCGGCCGGGTTTCCCGGGCAGATCGGCTGGGTCAGCCCGCGCTACCGCGAGATCGATGGCGTGCCCACGGTGCGCCGCCTCACCGACCTGCCCTGGGTGCCGGACCTGGTGGTGATCACCGCGCCGGCGCGGATGGTGCCGCGCATCGTGTCGATCGCCGCCCGGCGCGGCGTCGCCGCGGCGATCATCCTCACCGCCGGGCTCGGCAGTGGGCCGGGGTCGGCCGCGGCGCGGGTGGAAAGCGCCGCGCGCGCCAAGGGCCTGCGCATCCTCGGCCCGCACTGCCTGGGCGTGATCGCGCCGCATGCGCGGCTCAACGCCAGCATCGCCGCGCACTGCCCGCAGCCGGGCGACCTGGCGCTGATCTCCGAATCCAGCGCCATCGCCGCGGCGCTGGTGGAGTGGGGCGTGGCGCGCGCGGTCGGCTTCTCCGCCGTGGTCTCGCTGGGCGACGCGCTGGACGTGGACTTCGCCGACCTGCTCGACTACTTCGCCACCGACTACCGCACCCGCGCGATCCTGCTCTACGTCGAACACATCCGCGACGCGCGCAAGTTCATGTCCGCCGCGCGCGCCGCCGCGCGCGCCAAACCCGTGGTGGTGGTGAAGTCGGGCCGGCAGCTGCGCATCGATCCCAACGCCGACACCCACGTGCAGGCGCTGGCCAGCTCCGATGCGGTGTACGGCGCCGCGTTCGCCCGCGCCGGGCTGCTGCGGGTACGCGCGCTGGACGAACTGTTCGCCGCGGCGGAGACGCTGGGCCGGCTCAGCACCTTTCCCGGCCGGCGCCTGGCCATCCTCAGCAACGGCGGCGGCGTCGGCCGCCTGGCGGTGGATACGCTGGCCGATCTCGGCGGCACCCTGGCGGCGCTGTCGGCGCCCACCCAGCAGCAACTGGACGCGGCGTTGCCGCAGGAATGGTCGCATCGCAATCCGGTGGACATCGTGGTGGACGCGGACGGCGAACGCTACGCCGCCGCCGCCGGTGCGCTGCTGGAGGATCCGGAGAACGACGCGGTGCTGGTGGTCAACGTGCCGACCGCGTTCACCTCCTCCGCCGAGGCGGCGCAGGCGCTGACCCGCATCCTCGGCCAGCGCCCGCGCCATCACCGCGACAAGCCGGTGTTCGCGGTGTGGCTGGGCAACGACGAGAGCGCCACCGCCACGCTCAATGCCGCGCGCATCCCCACCTATGCCACCGAGGCCGACGCGGTGCGCGGCTTCATGCACTTGGTGCGCTACCGCGAGGCGCAGGCAGCGCTGATGGAGACGCCGCCGAGCCTGCCCGACGATTTCGCCTTCGACGCCGCCGCCGCGCGCGGCATCGTCGACGCGGCGCTGGCCGCCGGGCAGACCTGGCTGGACCCGCTGGCGACCACCCGGTTGCTGGCCGCCTACGGCATCCCCACCGCGCCGGTGGCGCACGCCGCCGATGCCGAGGCCGCGGCGCAGGTGGCCGCGCCGATGCTGGCGCAGGGCTCGGCGGTGGCGGTGAAGATCCATTCGGCCGACATCCCGCACAAGTCCGACGTGGACGGCGTGCGCCTCAACCTGGTCAGCGTAGAGGCGGTGCGCGATGCGGCCGAGGGCATCCTCGCCCGCGCACGCGCCGCGCGTCCGGACGCGCGCATCGACGGCGTGCTGGTGCAGCCCTCGCTGCTGCGGCCCAAGGCGCGCGAACTGATCGCCGGCATCGCCGACGACCCGACCTTCGGCCCGGTGATCGTGTTCGGCCGCGGCGGCACCGCGGTGGAGGTGATCGACGACAAGGCGCTGGCGCTGCCGCCGCTGGACCTGCGCCTGGCCCACGAACTGATCGGCCGCACCCGCGTCAGCCGCATCCTCAAGGCCTACCGCGACGTGCCGGCCGCCGACGAGCGTGCGGTGGCGATGGTGCTGGTCAAGCTCGCGCAACTGGCCGCCGACCTGCCCGAGATTCGCGAACTGGACATCAATCCGCTGCTGGCCGATCGCGACGGGGTGATCGCGGTCGACGCGCGGGTGGCGGTGGCGCCGTCGCGGCGCCTGCACAAGGGCCGCGGCCATCCGCGCTTCGCGATCTTCCCGTACCCCAAGGAGTGGGAACGGCGCATCGTGCTCAACGACGGCAGCGCCGCGTTCGTGCGCCCGGTGCGGCCGGAGGACGACGCGCTGTTCCGCAGCTTCTTCGCCCGCGTCACCGATGAAGATCTGCGCCTGCGCTTCTTCCAGGCGGTCAAGCATTTCAGTCACGAATTCATCGCGCGCCTGACCCAGCTCGACTACGCGCGCTCGATCGCGCTGGTGGCGATCGAGCCACGCAGCGGCGACATGCTCGGCGCGGTGCGCCTGCATGCCGACGCCGATTACGACCGCGGCGAGTACGGCATCCTGATCCGCTCCGACCTCAAGGGCCACGGCATCGGCTGGCAGTTGATGCGGATCATGATCGAGTACGCCGGCTGGCTCGGCCTCAAGGTGGTCGAAGGCCAGGTGTTGCGCGAGAACCGCACCATGCTGGCGATGTGCCGGCAGCTCGGCTTCAAGGCCACGCCGGATCCGGACGACGCCACGCTGATGGACGTGGTGTTGCCGGTGGCGCAGCACTGAGGACGGCGCCGCGATGTCGACGTTCTCGCCCAGCGCATTGAAGCCGCGCCACGCGATCCTGTCCGGCCTGCCGGGCGCCGCCTCGCTGGAGATCCTGCTGCGCCCGTTCCTGCACGCCGGCGAGATCGTGGACACCGCGATCCGCCTGGACGGCATCGCGCTGCCGTCGCTCAGGCTCGGCGAGCTGGCCGGCCAGCGCTTCGACTTCCCGCGCAACCCGCAGGACGGCTACATCGACGGCTCGCTGTATGTGGCCGGCGCGCACCACCCGGTCGATATCGACACGCTGACCTTCAATCTTTCGCGCGACGGGCAACTGACGCTCGTGGCCAAGGGCGCGTATGCGTTCGATGTCGAAGGCCTGGGCGACCTGGGCACGGTTCCCTTTACCCTGGCCGCGCGGCTCAGCACCTGCGCGCTGTGAGCGCGGCGGTGCGCCGCGGCGCACTGGCTTCCCGGCACACCGCACGTTGCATGAGGCGCTTCACCACCGCACACGTCGACCCGCCTGCGACACTCGACCCTCGGGAGTTCTTCATGTCGTTCAAGCCAGAGCGCTACACCTCGGTCTCGCCGTATCTCATTGTCGATGGTGCGCAGCGCACCATCGCGTTCCTGGTCGCGGTGTTCGACGCCGAACCCTTGCGGCAGATTCCCGGCGAGGGTGGCCTGCTCGCCCACGGCGAGGTGCGCATCGACGACACCGTGGTGATGTTCTGCGATGCGGTCGAGGGCTGGCCGGCGCTGCCGGCGCATGTGCACGTCTACGTGCGCGATGTGGATGCGACCTACCAGCGTGCGCTGGCCGCAGGTGCCACGGCGGTGCAGGCGCCGGTGCAGAAGGACGATCCGGACCGGCGTGGCGGCTTCCGCGATGCCGGCGGCACGACCTGGTGGGTCGGCCAGCAGATCGGCTGAGCGAGCGCAGGCGGCAGCACGTCTGACGCCGCTCATCCCTGCGTGTTGCGCCGCACTCGGCGCAGCCGTGCCTGCCGATGCCGTCGGACGGCACGCAGCAGGCACGGCGTTGCGGTGCTTACTCCAGGTCCTGGTTGCTCAGCCCGCGCTCGACCGGGTACACGGTCGGCGGCGGCGTGGTGGAGCGCATCAGCTTCAGCGAGGTCTTGCTCTGCTCGCACAGGTTGCCGCCGCTGACGAACACGCCGTCCTGGGTGCACTTCCAGTCGTAGAAGTTGGCGATGCCGCCGGCCAACTGCAGGCTGTAGTCGGTGCTCTTGGCCGACGCGTCGAAGGGCTGCCCGGCGGGGATGTTCTGGAACCAGCGCATCCATTCTTTGGAGCCGACCGGCGGCACCTTGTCCGGCGCCTGGAAGGTCGGGTTCATCGGCGAGAGCTGCGGCGACTCGGCGGTCATGTGGCAGCTCATGCAGGAGCTGATCGGATTGTCCACCGGGCCGTTGAGGCGGCCGTTCCAGCCCAGGTGGGTCGGCGGCAGTTCCGGCCTGGCATTGATCGCCGACTGCAGGATGCGCGGATTGATCCGGGTCTGGGTCGGCTGCTTGTTGGTGTAGTCGTCGCCGGTGTTCTGCGGATCGTTGCCCCACATCACGCCCACCGGCACCAGGTTCTGCCAGCCGGGCTTGCCGCTGACCGCGCCGTTGTACTGGAAGGTGCCGAAGATCCAGCCGGTGCCGGGCACGCGGCTGTCGCGCACGGCGAAATCCATCTGGATCAGCGCCACCTGCTTGAACCCGCGGTCGGCGGACTTGAAGCTGTTGGTGACCCAGGCGTTCCACAGCACCGGGTTCTGCAGGAACGGCACCTGGCTGAGATCCACGTCGGCGAACAGCGCCTTGCACACCACGGTGCCGTCGCGGAAGGTGTTGGGCTTGGTGGTGAAGCTCGGGTCCGGGTTCTGCGGGTCCTTCCACACCTGGCCGAAGGTGTAGGCGCCGACATCGTTGTAGATGCCGACCGCGAAGGTCTGGCCGGTGGTGAGTTGGGTCGGCGCCAGTTGCTTGACCTGGATCTGCGCCTCCTTGGTCAGCCCATGCACGCCTTCGCGCCCGAGCGGGCCGTAGTGCTGCCAGGGCGCGTGGTACCAGCGCCGCACCTTGTTGTTCTGCACGTACCAGTCGCTTTCGACGTTGCCTTCCAGGCAGTAGGCCTTCACTGCGTCGGCGTAGCCGCGCCAGGCTTCGAAGTTGTTGCTCAGCGGCTTGGGCAGCTTCTGGAAGAACGCCGGCAACGGGCCGCTGGGCGGCTGCTGCGGATAGTCCTGGCTGAGCTGGAACAGCGGCCCTTTGTAGGTGGAAGGCGGCGCGTAGCCGAAATCCGGAAAGCGCCCGGCGGAGGCGGCGCCGCTGGCAAGGGTCAGCACGGTGGCGATGGCGAGAATGCGCGGATGGGGCAGTTGCATGATGGACCTCCGGTCGTGTGCGTCGGTGCGTGCGGGCGATGCCGCGTCCTGTGTCCGGACATCCCCTGGCCCCGGACCGGCCGCACGCCCGCGCTGCTGCGCGGCCGCAATGGAAGGAGTCCCGTCGCGCCAGGGCCACGCGCAGGCACGGGCGTACGCATCCGCCTGCGCGCGCAGACGAAGCGGGAGACGCGATGGGAGGTGCAGCATCCACCGCTACCGTGGAGACGCGGCGGCGCTGCTGTAGATGCGTGAAACGGCCTAGCGGACCGAAGACGTGTCCATGTCGCTCTCCTGACCCCGTGTGGAAGGCAACTGCGCTGAAGATTGTTGTCGCGTCGAGCGTGGGGGAAACGCGCGTGCCCGGCAGGGCAGCATCGGGGGACGAATGCTGCGGGGGCGGCGCCATGCGGCGGCCGCGATGCCGGGTTGCGCGTCGATCGCCAACCCCGCGTGGGAGCGGGCGTCGGCGTTGCTCGACGCTTTGGACTCTAGCGAGCGCCGCGCCGCCGGTGGTAGACAGTTGCGACCGCCGGCGACGCCGCGGCGCGTGGCTGGCCGGCCGTCGCGCGACCGCGCCTGCAGCAGGTGGCCGGTCGGCACGCCGGCCACAGCCATGGCATGCTGCACGCGGGGCCGCGCCTGGCGGGAGCAGGCGCGGTGGGGACGGTGGACGCACCGGGCACGGCGGCGTCCACCGCGGCGATGCACTTTCTTGCGGTGACGCCATGCGCACGCACGGGACCTTGATTCACTGGAACGAGGAGCGCGGCTGCGGCCGGGTGCGCCTTGCCCATCGCGAGACCGAAGCCGAGGTGCAACGCGCGGCGTTTCCTGCCGACGGCGTTCCCCCGCGGGTGGGCGAACTGATCTCCTTCGACCTGGAGCACGACGCGCAGGGACGGCCGCGGGCCTTGCGGGTGATGCGTCCCGGTCGGGCACCGGCATCGCCCAAGCGTGCGGCACCGCGTCCGCGTCGCGGTCTCTGGCTCGGCGTGCTGATGCTGCTGGCGGTGCTCGCGATCGCGGCGTACGCGGCGCTGCGCTTCGTGGCGGCACCGCAGGCAAGCCCTGCGGCGCCCTCGGTGCCGGAGTCGTCAGCGGCCACCGCGCGCACCGCGCCCACGACGGCGCCCGCCTTCCACTGCGACGGCCGCACGCACTGTGCGCAGATGACCTCGTGCGACGAAGCGGTGTATTTCCTGCAGCACTGCCCGGGTGTGGAGATGGACGGCAACCACGACGGCGTGCCGTGCGAGCGGCAGTGGTGCCGAGCCTCGCGTTGAGCGTCTGCAGCCGCGTGGGCAACGCGGGGTCTTGACCGGGCCGTGATCCGCACTCCGTTACGGTCGCCGATTGCCTGCAGGTGACGCATGACCGAGCCACGTCTTTCCCCCGCCAAGACCCGCGCCCTGTCGCTGGGTCTGTTCGTCTTCGTCGCGGTCTTCACCGCCATCGTCTGGACGCTGTTGCGGCCGTACGGCTCGGTGTACTTCTTCCCGGTGCATTTCCTGGTCGGGCTGGGCCTGCCGTTCCTGTTCTACGCGCTGGGCGCCAACCGCGCCGCGTTCCTGGCCGGCCTGGGACTGACCGCCATCGTCCTGGTGCTGTTCAACCTGTGGGGCGACCAGGTCGGCGGCATCGGCCCGCGCGTATTCGACTGGGCGCATGCCGTGGCCGGGATCCTGGGCATGCTGCTGGCCTACGGCGTGTTCCGCCTGTCCACCCGCGTGCGCCAGCGCCACGCGCGCTGAGCTGTCCTCACTCCGCGGCGTCGTCGCGGGTGAACGGCGCCAGCCGCAGTTTCACCCGGTGCTCCACGCCGGCCGGGCACTGGCCCGGCGCCGGTCCGCGGAAATAGCTGCGCTGCCAGCCTTCGCGGCTGGCGTCGGAATCGGGCTGCTCCAGGTCGTGCAGGAACTGGCCACGGCTGCGCATCCACGCCTGGTGTTCGCGCTCCAGCTCCGGCGTCTGCGACAGCGGCTGCCAGCGCGGCTCGGTCTCGGCCAGCACCCGGCGCTGCACCGGGAAGAAGTGGCAGAACGGTTCGCCGGCCTCGAACCGGACCCGGCCGGGCCGGGTGAACTGCCAGTTCATGGTGAAGGTGTACGGACTCCAGTCGGTCTCGATCAGCCCGGTGAGCCCGGCGATGCCGTCCTTGGGCCGATTCACCGGCGCGGTGACGTACAGGTCCACGCCGGCCTCGGTGCGGAACAGGCACGGCACGTGGAAGGTGAGCACGCCATAGCCGAAGTGGCTGACCGCCGGCGCGTGCGTGCCCGGCGCCGGCTGCACGCGCAGGTCGTCGAGCGCGTTGCCGCCGTTCCACTCCGCCTCGAACGCGCTCTGGCACAACAGTTCCCAGCCGTGCGCGTTGGCGATGTCCAGCGGCAGGCAGCGGTAGGCGTAGCGCTCGGCGGTCTGGTCCATCCACGGCCGCTCGCGTGGCGCAGGGCGCACGTCGAGGGTATGGCCGTCGAGAACGTGGGCGGTGAGTTTCATGGCGCGGGCAGGACGATGGACCAGCGCCGAGTGTGACGCCAAGCCGCGGCCTTGGCGACCGCGGCTTGGCGGGCGGCGGCGCTCAGGCCGCTTCGAAGTCCAGCAGCGCCACGCCGTCGCCGACCAGTTCGCCCTCGCGCACGCGGAAGCTGTGCACGGTGCCGTCGGCCGGCGCCTGCAGGGTGTGCTCCATCTTCATTGCCTCCAGCACCAGCAGCGGCGTGCCACGGCTTACCTGGGTGCCGGGCGCCACCAGCAGGGCGACGATGCGCCCCGGCATCGGCGCGGTCAGGCCGCCGCTTTCCACCGCCGGCTGGTCGGCATCGGCGACCGGGTCGTGGCGTTCGAACAGATAGCCGTGGCCGTTGACGAACAGGTGCAGCTGCGTGCCGGCGAACACCGCATCGGCCTGCACCCGCTGCGTGCCGAGAAACGCGGACAGGCGCCCGTCGCGCAACTGGCCGCTCGCCTCGAGCGCGTCCTGCGCTGGCGCGGCGCGGATCCGCCAGCCGCCGGCATGCGCGGTCAGCTGCAGCGTGCGTTGCGTCTCGCCGTGCTGTAGGGTCAGCGCACGCGGCGCCGGCGCGCCCAGCCGCCAGCCGTCGCGCAGATCCCACGGCGACTGCGGATCGGCGGCCTGCGCCGCTGGCGCGTGCTCGTGCAGTTGCCAGGCCAGTGCCGCCAGGCTCCACAGCGCGTCGGTGGTCGGGGCGCGGGTGTCGAACAGGGCGGCGTGCTCGCGCTCGATCAGTGCGGTGTCCAGGTCCGCCTGCGCGAACGCGGTGGTGCCGACCAGGCGCTGCAAAAACGCGGCATTGGTCGACACACCGACCACCTGGCACGCGGCCAACGCCGCCTGCATGCGCCGCAGCGCGCGCTCGCGGGTCGCATCCCAGACGATCAGCTTGGCGATCATCGGATCGTAGTGCGGGCCGATCACATCGCCCTGTTCGACGCCGGCATCGACCCGGGTATGCGCATCGGTGGCGGGCAGGCGCAGGTGCTGCAGCGTGCCGATCGAGGGCAGGAAGCCGCGCGCCGGGTCTTCGGCGTACAGCCGCGCTTCCAGCGCATGGCCGTGGATCGTCAGTTCGTGCTGGCGCTGCGGCAGCGGCTGGCCGGCGGCCACGCGCAACTGCCACTCCACCAGGTCGGTGCCGGTGATGCACTCGGTGACCGGATGCTCCACCTGCAGGCGGGTATTCATTTCCATGAAGTAGAACGCACCATCGGGCGCGACGATGAACTCCACGGTGCCGGCACCGACGTAGCCCACCGCGCGCGCCGCCTCCACCGCGGCCTGGCCCATCGCCGCACGCCGCGCCGCGTCCATGCCTGGCGCGGGGGCTTCCTCCAGCACCTTCTGGTGGCGGCGTTGCACCGAGCAGTCGCGTTCGAACAGGTAGACCAGTTCGCCATGCGTGTCGCCGAACACCTGGATCTCGATGTGCCGCGGCCGCAGCACGTACTTCTCCACCAGCACGTGCGCATTGCCGAACGCGGCCTGCGCCTCGCGCTGGCAGGCGGCGAGCGCGGCGGCAAAGTCCTCATCGCGATCGACCCGACGCATGCCCTTGCCGCCACCACCGGCGCTGGCCTTGATCAGCACCGGGTAGCCGATGGCCGCGGCCTGTGCGCGCAGGAAATCCGCATCCTGCTGCTCGCCGTGGTAACCCGGCGTCAGCGGCACCCCGGCGGCCTGCATCAGCGCCTTGGCCGCACTCTTGTCGCCCATGGCGCGGATCGCCGCCGGCGGCGGCCCGATGAACACCAGCCCGCGCGCGGCGCAGGCCTCGGCGAACTCGGCGTTCTCGGACAGGAAGCCGTAGCCGGGGTGGATGGCCTGCGCCCCGCTGTGTTGCGCGGCCTCGAGGATGCGCTCGCCGCGCAGGTAGCTCTCGCGCGCCGGCGCGGCGCCGATGTGCACGGCCTCGTCGGCCAGGCGCACGTGGCGGGCGTCGCGGTCGGCATCGGAGTACACGGCCACGGTGGCGATGCCGAGCTTGCGGCAGGTGGCGATCACCCGGCAGGCGATCTCGCCGCGATTGGCGATGAGGATCTTGTCGAAGGTCGGCAGGTCGGGGGTGGCCATGGTTGGATGCCTGGAGATTAGGTCAGGGGTGCTGCGGTTGCTGAGCGAAGATGGGCGTGTGACGCGGGCAGCCTTGCGCGATGCTTTGGCCGTTGCCGTTGCCGTTGCCGTTGCCGTTGCCTCTGCTGTGCTTCGGCTGTTGCTCCGGCTTTTGACTTACCGGGTTCCCTTCCGAAGCGGCGGCCATCGCGGGGAAAAACCCGAAGGGCGGCGTACATGGATGTACGCCGTCC